>JBEKVP010000030.1:0-12302 GCA_049513935.1 Steroidobacteraceae bacterium | reverse complement strand
CCCAACCGAAGCGTGCGAAGCCGGGATGGTAGTAATGCGGGTAACGGTAGAAGCCCGGGTAATAGCCGACCGCCACGGGCGGATAGGCCGCGAGCGGAGGAGCGGCCACCGGAACCGGAAATCCGACGCCCACGCCGACGACAACGCCCGCGTCGGCCGGTTTGCTGAGTGTCGCGGCGCCGAGCCCTAAGGCGGCAACGAGTGCAAGGGAAGCAAGTTTGCGCATGGTCGTATCCTCGATTTTCAGTCAACCAAATGAATCGTCCACCTAAAGGCTAAACGCGGGGCGCGGGGACGAGTTGACTTAAGCTTTCTTCATGCTCCGGAAATGAGCGAGTCGACGTCGCTCAGGCGGGCGAGCTGG
This sequence comes from Steroidobacteraceae bacterium, assembly GCA_049513935.1. Classification (GTDB taxonomy): domain Bacteria; phylum Pseudomonadota; class Gammaproteobacteria; order Steroidobacterales; family Steroidobacteraceae; genus Bog-1198. Next base: position 11,938 of record JBEKVP010000030.1, on the reverse strand, counting down.
TGGAGCTGCGCGGGAACGTTCTCATAGCGCAGCGCGCGGCCGGCATCCTTCGCGACGCTCAGCCACTCGATCAGCAGTGCGAGCCCGGCGCTGTCGCTGCCCGTGACGGCGGCGAGATCGATGACTGCCGCCCTGCCCTGGTGAATCGCCGCGCTTCCCAGGGGCAGGAGCGCCGCGACCGTGGTGAATTCGAGCAACCCTACCAGGCGCACGCGTTCGCCGGCGAGCGGCTCGAACGAGGCGCCGCTTAAGGTGGGCTCCTTCAAGTGCCGGGCGCGGGAGAACCGCTCTGCACGCCGCCCTCCTTTTCCATGCGCGCGATCACCTCGTCGAGTCCTTTCTGCTGAATCTCCGCCGCGAAATCCGTCTTGAAGCTCTTGACGTAGGAGATCCCCTCGATGACCACGTCCCATGCCTTCCAGCCGGAGTCGGTCTTGCGCAGGCTGAAATCCACCGGCACCTTCTCGCCGCTCGACTTCTTGACCAGGGTCCGCACCGTGGCGCTGGTCGCGCCTGGATCTCCCTTGTAGGGCAGGATGCTGAAATTGCCCGCCGTGAAATTGATCAGAGCGTTGCCGTAGTTGTGCAGCAGCGAATGATAGAACGCGTCCACGAAGCGCTTGCGCTGCTCCTCGCTCGCCGAGCGCCAGGTCTGGCCCAACACGAGTCTCGCCGCGTAGTCGGTATCGAAATTCGGCAACAGCACGTTCGCGACCAGTGCGTCGAGCTTGGCGGGATCCTTGGCGTAAGTGGCGCGGTTGGCATCGAGCTCATCGAGCATCCTCTTCGCGGATTTCTCCACGATCTCCTGGGGCCCGAGCGTGCTCGTCGCGGCGGCCGGCGCCGGCGCGCCCGGCGGCGGAGCCGATTGGGCCTGCGCCGTTGCGCCGATCAGCGCGGCGCACGCGGCCGTGCACAGCCAAAGGGCGAGAGCCCCACCGGTTCGCAAGTTGAATGATCTCATTTGGTCTTCTCCGGGGCTTTCTGGGTCCCGCTCTTGGCGGGGGCGGCAGCGTCCTTGGTGGAGACGGGGTCCTTGGCGGGAGCGGGGTCCGATGACCCGGGGGAGCCCGAGCTCTTGGCAAAATTCGCCACCAACTGGCCGATCAGATTTTCGAGCACGATTGCCGATTGGGTAAAGTCGATTTCATCCTTGTCCTTGAGGTAGGTATCGGCACCGCCGGCGGTCAGACCGACGAACTTGCCGCCGAGCAAGCCTTGAGTATAGATGCTCGCGTCGCTGTCGCTCGGGATCTGGTTGTATTTGGAGTTGAGCTGCAGCGAGACCACCGCCTTGTACTCCTTGGTATCGAGATCGATCCGGGTGACGCGCCCGACGTCCACTCCCGACATGGACACCGGCGCGCCAACCTTCAAGTCACCGATATTGTCGAATTTGGCGGTCACGGTGTAGAAGTGCCCGGCGCTGCCGAAGTGCACACCGTGGTTGGTCGTCTGGGTGGTCAGAAACGCGAGCGCCGCGAAGCCGAGCAGCACGAATGTCCCCGCTCCCACATTCAACGTACTCGACTTAGCCATAGCTTTTCTCCTACAAAAACGCCGAGGTCAACAGGTAGTCCAGGAACAGCACGACCACGGCGGACGTCACCACGGTGCGCGTGGTCGCGCGCCCGACGCCTTCCGCGGTGGGTATCGCGTTGTAGCCCTGGTACACGGCGATGAGGCTGCAGGCGATGCCGAAGATGCAGCTCTTGGTGAGCCCTTCTCGGATGTCCCGAAGCGCGACGGCGGCCTGCATCTGCGACCAGAAGCTGCCCGAGTCGACGCCCATGAGTTGCACGCCCACGAGCTGCGCACCGTACAGGCCGATCACGCAGAAGATGACCGACAACAACGGCATCGCGATGACGCCGCCCAAAAATCGCGGCACGACGACGCGCCGGACCGGATCGACGGCCATCATTTCCATGGCCGAGAGCTGATCGGTCGCACGCATCAATCCGAGCTCGGAGGCGAGCGCCGTGCCGGCGCGGCCCGCGAACAGGAGCGCGGTGATGACCGGGCCGAGCTCGCGCACCAGGCCGATGGCGGCCGCCGTGCCCAAGGCGGCTTCGGAGCCGAAGCGGCGCAGCAGCTGAAAACCCTGCAGACCGAGCACCATGCCCACGAACAGGCCCGAGAGCATGATGATGATCAGCGACAGCGCGCCCGAATCGAAGATCTGCCGCGCGATCAAATCGAACCGCAACAGCGCCCGCGGCGAATACAGGACGAGCTGGATCAGGAAGCGGCTAGCCGCACCCAGCTCCTCCAGCGCATCGACCAGACTTCTGCGCAGCTCCCCGAGTACGGTCAACGCGGCGCACTCCGCGAAAGCAGCTCGCCGAAGTAGTCCGGCGCCGGGTAGTGGAACGGGACCGGTCCGTCGGCCAATCCGCCGATGAATTGGCGCACGATCTCCGAGGGGTTCGTCTGCAACTCCTTGGGCGAGCCGCGCGCCGCCACCTTGCCGCCGGACAGGAGAAACACCGAATCGGCCACGGTGGCGATCTCGAGCACGTCGTGCGACACCAGGATGCTGGTCAAGCCGAGCGTGTCGTTCAAGCGGCGGATGAGCCGCAGGATGACGCCGAGCGAGATCGGATCGAGGCCCACGAAGGGCTCATCGTAAATCAGGATCTCGGGGTCCATGACGATGGCGCGCGCCAGCGCCACGCGGCGGTTCATGCCGCCGGAGAGCTCCGCCGGCATGAGCCCCGCGGCGCCGCGCAGGCCGACCGCCTGCAACTTGGTGAGCACGAGCTGACGGATCAGCCGCTCCGGCAGATTGGTGTGCTCGCGCAGCGGAAAGGCGACGTTCTCGAACACCGAGAGATCGGTGAGCAGGGCCCCGTTTTGGAACAGCATGCCCATGCGCCGGCGCAGGCCATACAGAGCCTCGCCGCGCAGCTTGCCCACGTCCTCGCCCGCGACCACGACGGAGCCCGAGTCCGCGATCACTTGGCCCGTGATCAGCCGCAGCAGCGTCGTCTTGCCGGTGCCGCTCGGCCCCATGATCGCGGTGATCCGGCCTGGCGCGATGTCCAGGTCGAGCCCGTCGAAGATCGCACGGCCCGGCACCGCATAGCGCAGATTGCGGATTTCGACGATGGCGGCGGACGGATTCAATGCAACGCGAAGCGGCGCAATGTCAAGCTGCGGAGCTTTCCAGAGCGGATGTGTAGGCTCCACCCGCCGCCAAGCCGTTGAGCTTGGCGCGAATGAAGAGTTGCTTCTGACCGGCGGCGAAGCCGGCCTGCGAGCCGCCCCAGGCTTTGAGGGCGTTATCCTGCAGCGCGCGTCCGTAGCTGAACGTGAGCGGCCACGGCAGCGGACCCGCCGCGTTCATCAGGCTCAAGTGCAGCGTCGCTTCGGCCGGGCTCTGCCCGCCCGAGAGGAACGCGATGCCGGGCACCGCCGCGGGCACGTGGCGCTTCAAGGTGCGCACGGTCGCTTCGGCGACTTGCTCGGGCGAGGATTTCTTCGCGCTCTTCTTGCCGGCGATCACCATGTTGGGTTTGAGCACCATGCCTTCGAGAACGATGCGGGCGGCATTGAGGTGCGCGAACACGCTCTCGAGCACGACATTGGTGACTTCCTCGCAGCGCTCGATCGGATGATCGCCGTCCATCAGCACCTCGGGCTCGACGATCGGCACGATCGAGGCCTCCTGGCAAAGCGCCGCATAGCGCGCCAGAGCACCCGCATTCGCGTCGATCGCATAGCCGCTCGGGATACCCGCGCCGATATCGATCACGGCGCGCCATTTCGCGAAGCGCGCGCCGAGCTTGTAATACTCCGCGAGCCGCTCGCGCAGGCCGTCCAGACCCTCGGTGATGGTCTCGCCGGGAAAGGCCGCGAGGGGCTTCGCGCCGGTGTCGACCTTGATACCGGGCACCATGTTGTGCTGGCTCAGGTAGGTCGGAAAGGGGACGCCGTCCTTGGTCTTCTGGCGGATCGTCTCGTCGTAGAGGATCACGCCGCTGATGAATTCGCTCGCGCCGGGCGTCGTGAACAGCATCTCGCGATAGGTGCGCCGGTGCTCCTCCGTCGACTCGAGTTTGATGGTGTTGAAGCGCTTGAGAATGGTGCTGGTGCTCTCGTCGGCGGCCAGAAGTCCTCGATTTTTCGTGACCATCGCATGCGCGGTGGCGGCTAGCTCTGCGGTGTTCATTACGGCTATCTCTCGTTGATCATTGGCGAAAAGTTGGGTTAAGGATAACAAAACCGCGCTGCACCGTGCTCTTTCCACGCCCGGCTTGGCACGCGGAACCAAATAGGACTAAACTTGTCCCCAATGAGAGGACCCTACGGAAAGTGACTTAAGCCATGCTGCGAATGGGAAAGCTCACCGATTACGCCACCGTGGTGCTCGCGACTTTAGCGCAAGAGCCCGCGCGCCATCGCGCCGCCGCGGAGCTGGCCGAGCGGACGCGCTTGAGCCGGCCCACGGTCAGCAAGGTTTTGAAGGGCTTGCAACGCGCCGGCATGGTGATCTCCTCGCGCGGGGCGCTCGGCGGCTATCGCCTGGCGCGGGCCCCCGAGCAAATCACCGCGGCGCAGATTCTCGACGTATTCGAGGGCCCGATCGCGATCACCGAATGCTCGAGCGCGTCGAGTCAATGCGGCATCGAGCGGCAGTGCCGGGTTGGAAGCGCCTGGCAGCGCATCAACGCCGCGATCCGCCGCGCGCTCGACGATGTGACCCTGCAGCAGCTCGCGGGCCTCGATTCCGCGGCGTCGCGCGCGTCGACCTTGAGCCTGGACATACGCAACCTGGAATTTCATCGTGTCAAGTAAATCGCAAGACGTCGAAGCTCTTCTCGGACAGAAATATCGGCATGGCTTCGTCACCGATATCGAGTCCGACAGCTTGCCTCCCGGTCTGGACGAGAGCGTGGTGCGGGCGATTTCGCGCAAGAAAAAAGAGCCGCAGTTCCTGCTCGACTGGCGCCTGAAGGCGTTCCGGCACTGGCAAACGATGCGCGAGCCGAACTGGGCCCGCGTGCACCACAAGCCGATCGACTATCAGGACATCTCCTACTACTCCGCTCCGCGCGCGCCGAAGAACGCCCCGAAGAGCATCGATGAGGTCGATCCAAAGCTGCTCGCGACCTACGAGAAGCTCGGCATTCCCCTGCACGAGCGCGCCCGGCTCGCCGGCGTCGCCGTGGACGCGGTATTCGACAGCGTGTCGGTGGCGACCACCTTCAAGGAGAAGCTCGGCAAAGCGGGTGTCATTTTCTGCTCCTTCTCGGATGCCGTTCGCGATCACCCGCAGCTCATCGAGCGGTATCTGGGCAGCGTCGTGCCGACGGGCGACAACTTCTTCGCGGCGCTCAACTCCGCGGTGTTCTCCGACGGCTCGTTCGTGTATGTCCCGCCCGGGGTGCGCTGCCCGATGGAGCTCTCGACATATTTCCGCATCAATGCGGCGAAAACCGGACAGTTCGAACGCACCTTGATCATTGCGGACGAGGGCGCCTATGTGAGCTATCTAGAAGGTTGCACTGCACCTCAGCGCGACGAGAACCAGCTCCACGCCGCCGTGGTCGAGCTCGTGGCGCAGAACGATGCGCAGATCAAGTACTCCACCGTGCAGAACTGGTACCCCGGCGACGAGAACGGACTCGGCGGCATCTACAACTTCGTCACCAAGCGCGGCGAATGCCGCGGCCGCAACTCGAAGATATCCTGGACCCAGGTGGAAACCGGCTCCGCCATCACCTGGAAGTACCCGAGCTGCGTCTTGAAGGGCGAGAACTCGATCGGCGAATTCTACTCGGTCGCGGTCGCGAACAACTACCAGCAGGCCGATACCGGCACGAAGATGATCCACATCGGGCGCAATACCAAGAGCACCATCGTCTCGAAGGGCATCTCGGCCGGCCACGCCGAGAACACCTATCGGGGCCTGGTGAAGATTCTGCCGAGCGCCGAGGGGGCGCGCAATTTCACGCAGTGCGATTCGCTGCTGATGGGCCCGCAGTGCGCCGCGCACACCTTCCCGTACGTGGAGGTCAAGAATCCGTCGGCCACGGTCGAGCACGAGGCGAGCACCTCGAAGATCGGCGAGGACCAGCTGTTCTACTGCCTGCAGCGCGGCATCTCCGCGGAGGACGCGGTCAACATGATCGTGAGCGGCTTCTGCAAGGTCGTGTTCAAGGAGCTGCCGATGGAATTCGCGGTGGAGGCCCAGAACTTGTTGAGTGTGAGCTTGGAGGGAGCGGTCGGCTGACCGCGCTTTATGGCAACGATGCTGAAAATTTCGGATTTGAGCGCCCGTGTCGCGGGCAAGGAAATCCTCAAGGGGATCAACCTCGAGGTCAACCCGGGCGAGGTGCACGCCATCATGGGCCCGAACGGCTCGGGCAAAAGCACGCTCGCCCAGGTGCTCGCGGGACGCGAGGACTATGAGATCACCGGCGGTGCGGTCGAGTTCGAGGGGCAGGACCTCTTGGCGTTGCCTCCCGAGGAGCGCGCCCGCGCCGGACTGTTCCTCGGATTCCAATACCCGGTCGAGATTCCGGGCGTGAACAATGTGTATCTCCTGAAGGCGGCGCTCAACGCGAAGCGCAAGACTGCCGGCGAGCCCGAGGTCGACGCGTACGAGTTCCTGGGTCTCGTGAAACAGAAGATGAAGCTCATGCAGATGAGCGAGACTTTCCTGACGCGCGGCGTCAACGAGGGCTTTTCGGGCGGCGAGAAGAAGCGCAACGAAGTGCTGCAGATGTTGGTGCTCGAGCCCAAGCTCGCGATCCTGGATGAGACCGATTCAGGGCTCGACATCGACGCGCTCAAGGTCGTCGCGACCGGGGTCAACAGCCTGCGCAGCCCCGAGCGCGCCGTCGTGCTGGTGACCCACTATCAACGTCTGCTCGACTACATCGTGCCCGACCGGGTGCATGTGCTGTCCGAGGGCCGCATCTTGATGTCCGGCGACCGCTCGCTCGCCCTCGAGCTCGAACGGAAAGGCTATGACTGGGTGCGGGAGAGCCGCGTCGCATGAGTCTCGAGCCGCATTCGAGCGCCGCGACGTCCGCGGCCCTGCGATCCTTCGAGGCGCAGTGGCTTGCGCGGGAGGCCGATCCGCTCTCGGCGCTGCGCGAGCAGGCGATGCAGCGCCTGCTCGCGCTCGGGTTGCCGACCGTGCGCGACGAAAGCTGGCGTTACACGAATCTGCGCACGCTCACCGCGCAGAGCTTCGTCGATGCGCCGCGCGCGCCGGCCGAAACGCTGCGGCCGGTCGCCTCGCTCTCGCTGCTCGGCGAGGAGGCGCGCGTCGCCACGGTGCTCATGGTGAACGGCCACCCGGTCCTGCCGGAGCGCGTTGATCGGTCAATTAATGGCATAGAAATTAGTAGTTTACAGGAATTATCTCGAACGGATCCAGCGCTCGTATCGCGCCTCTTGAGACCGCTCTCCGACGCCGAAGAGGCACGCTGGCGCCTGCTCAACACCGCGCTGTTCGTGGACGGCCTGTATCTACGCGTGCGCACCAGGGTGGAGACGCCGCTGATCATTCTGCATCTCGGCACCGCCGAGAATCCGGGGACGGTCGCTCATCCGCGGGTCATCATCGAAGCGTCCCCGGGCTCGAGCGCCACCATCATCGAGCATCACGTGCAGCAGGGTCCCGAGACCCCGCTCTCCAACTCCGCCGCCCTGATTGCGCTCGAGCGCGACGCCGAGATCGAGCACTACCGGGTATTCGCCACCGGCCAGAAGGCCACGCACCTCGATTCGCTCGAGGTGCGCCAGCAGAAGGGCAGCCGCTGCCGCCAGTTCACCATCTCGCTCGGCGGCGGCCTGGTGCGATGCTCGCTCGAGGCGCATCTCGACGAGCGCGGAGCGCGCATCGACAGCTATTCGCTTTTGGTGGGCCACGAGGAGCGTCACGTCGATTGCGTGAACGTGATCAAGCACCGCGCGCCCGGCACCGTCAGCCGGCAAACCGCGCGTGCCATCGCGAGCGGCACGAGCCGCGTGATATTCAACAGCAAGGTCGTGGTCGATGCCGGCGCCGCGCAGGCCGACTCGCAGCAATCGTTCCGCGGCTTGCTGCTCTCGCCGTCCGCGGAGATCGACTCGCGGCCGCAGCTCGAGATCCACACGGACGAGGTCAAATGCTCGCACGGCGCGACCACCGGGCGGCTCGACCCGAACATGCTCTTCTACATGCTCTCGCGGGGCCTGGACCGCGACACCGCGCAAAGCTTGCTGGTCTACGCCTTTCTCGCCGACGTGCTTACCGACATGTCGGTGACCGAGGCCCGCACGGCGATCGAGAGCGCGCTCATTTCCCAATTGCCCGACTCACAAGTGCTGCAGAAATTCCGATGAGCAATACCGCCCTCGCCAATGCCTATACCCCCTTCGACGTCGGCGCCGTGCGCCGGGAATTTCCGGTGCTCGCTCGCATGGTGCACGGCAAGCCGCTGTGCTATCTCGATAACGGCGCCTCCGCCCAGCGGCCGCGGGCCGTGATCGAGGCGGTGGACGACTACGAGCGCCATCACCACGCCAACATCCATCGCGGCGTGCACACCCTGAGCCAGGAAGCGACCGCCATGTACGAGGGCGCGCGCGACAAGCTGGTGAGGTTCGTGAACGCCCGCTCGCGCCACGAGATCATCTTCGTGCGCGGCACCACCGAGGCCATCAACCTGGTCGCGCAGAGCTACGCGCGGCCGCTCCTCGAGGCGGGCGACGAGGTGCTGATCACGCATCTCGAGCACCATGCGAACATCGTGCCGTGGCAGATTCTGTGCGAGCAGACCGGCGCCAAATTGGTGGTCGCGCCCATGGATGCGCGCGGCGAGGTGCGCGCCGAGGCGGTCGAGTCGTTGATGAGTCCCCGCACCCGGCTGCTCGCCTTCGCGCACGTGTCCAATGCGCTCGGCACGGTGCTGCCGGTGCGCCGGCTCATCGCCGCCGCCAAGGCGCGCGGCATCACGACCCTCATCGACGGTGCGCAGGCCGTGCCGCACATGGGCGTCGACGTGCAGGAGCTCGGCTGCGATTTCTACGCGTTCTCCGGGCACAAGCTGTTCGGCCCGACCGGCGTCGGCGTGCTCTATGGCCGCGAGGCGCTGCTCGAGCGCATGCCGCCGTGGCAAGGCGGCGGCGACATGATCCTGACGGTGAGCTTCGAGAAGACCGTCTACAACGCCCTGCCCTACAAATTCGAGGCGGGAACGCCGAACATCTCGGGCGCGATCGGCCTGGGCGCGGCACTCGATTTTCTCGGCGGGCTGGATCTTGCGGCGGCGCGCGCGCACGAGCACGCGCTGCTCGATCACGCGACGCGCACCTTGAGCAAGATCGAGGGACTCACGATCATCGGCACGGCGAGCGATAAGGCGAGCCTGGTATCCTTCGTCGTCGAGGGGGTGCATCCGCACGATCTCGGCACGATCCTCGACGAGGACGGCATTGCGATCCGCACCGGCCATCACTGCGCCATGCCGGTGATGGAATTCTTCAAGGTGCCAGCCACCGCGCGGGCCTCGTTTGCCTTCTACAACACGTTCGAGGAGATCGACCGGCTTGCCGCCGCCATCGCGCGCGCCCGGGCGCTCTTCGCGTAAGAGAACCCATGGAACTCAACGAGCTGTATCGCGACGTGATTCTCGACCACAATCGGCGGCCGCGGAACTTCGGCCCGCTCGACCCCGCCGACGCGAGCGCCGACGGCGTGAATCCTTTGTGCGGCGACCGCTTGACGCTGCGGCTCAAGTTCGCCGCCGACAAGATCGAGGAGATACGCTTCGAGGGCCAGGGGTGCGCCATCTCGACTGCGTCGGCGTCGCTCATGACCGAGGCGGTCAAGGGCAAGACGCGCACGGAAGCGCTCGGCTTGTTCGACCGGGTCCACCGGCTCTTGACCGACGATGATGCGCAGCCCGACGGCTTGGGCAAGCTCGCCGCACTGTCCGGCGTGCGCGAGTATCCGGCGCGGGTGAAGTGCGCGAGCCTGTGCTGGCACACGCTCGCGGCGGCGCTGAAATCGCCCGCCGCGTACGTCCCCGCGGTGTCCACGGAATGAGGCCCTGAGGCAATGCGCTCCTACGAAAACGAACCCATCGTCGTGCAGCGTGAGGTCAAGGCCGTTGCGATCCCCGCAGGCGTCGAGGTCAACTTGAAGCTCGGATCCGTGGGATACATCACGCAGGCGTTGGGAGGCAGCTTCACCGTCTATATCGACGGCAATCTGTTTCGGATCGCGGGCCAGGACGGGGATGCCATCGGCAAGTCTGCGGCGCAGGCGCCCGAGGTTCCGCCCGGCGCCTCGGAAGAGGACATCAAGCAGGTGGTTTGGCAGCAGCTCAAGACTTGCTATGACCCCGAGATCCCGGTAAACATTGTCGACCTGGGGCTAATCTACGAGTGCGATGTCAGCAAGAACCCCGACGAAACGCGTACCGTCGACATCAAGATGACCTTGACCGCGCCCGGCTGCGGAATGGGCGAGATCTTGGTCCAAGACGTGCGCGACAAGGTGCAACTCGTTCCGACGGTCGCGCGCGCGAACGTCGAGCTGGTGTTCGACCCCCCATGGAATCAGAGCATGATGTCCGACGAGGCCCGCCTGCAGACCGGAATGATGTGAGGATGCCGATGAAGTGGATCGATGCCGGGCCGGTCGCGGCCTTGGGCGATGGACAGACTCTCTCGCTTGCCATGGGCCGCCGCATGGTCGCCGTCGCGCGCAGCGGCGAGGAATTCTTCGCCATCGAGGATGTGTGTACGCATGACGGCGCCGAGCTCACGGGCGGCGCCATCGAGGGCGCCGAGATCATCTGCCCGCGCCACGGCGCGCGGTTTTGTCTGCGCACGGGCGAGGCGCTGACGCCCCCGGCTTACGAACCCGTGCGCGTGTTCGCGACCAAGATCGACGACGGGCACCTGTGGGTACGCTCAGACTGACGCTGCTGCGGCATGGCGAGGCGCAAGCCCTCGACAGCTGTCCGGAAGATTTCGAGCGCGCGTTGACGCGCCGCGGCAACATCGAGGCTCACGAGATCGCGGCGCGCATCGTCCATCGTGATCTCATCCCCGATCTCATTCTGGTGAGTCCGGCCGAGCGGGCGTGGAGCACGGCCGAGATCGTCGCGGATGCCTGCGAACTCGATGCCAAGCAGGTGCAGTGCGCGCGCGAGCTGTACCTGGCGACGCCCGAGACCACCTGGCGTTTGCTCGCGAACAAGACCCCGACGCTGCGGCACATCCTCATCTGCGGCCACAATCCCGGACTCAGCCAGGTAGCGAGCCGCTTCGGTCCAAGTCCCCAGCGGCGCAATCTGCCCACCGGCGGGCTCGTCACGGCCGTCTGGCTGAACGCGCGCTGGGAAACCCTGCAGCCGGAGACGGCCTCGAGCTGTGAGCTCGATGATCCGGAGAACATGGCCGATTTGTGATCAGAATTGATCGCGCTGCAGGCGCGTCAGACGCCGCCGATCGCGCTTGTCCGGGCGCGAATCGGGCCGGGGACGGGAGAGCTGCGCGAGCTTGTGCTGCTCGCGCAAATGCGCCCGGCGCTCCGCGCTCGCTCGCGTCTCGAGATACTGCGCCTGCGCCTCTGCAGCCGGACCGCGGCGCTGGGGTAGTCCCTTGATCTCGAATTCCGCGACGATGCCTTGCATGGACAGGCTCAAGCGATCGCCGATGCGCACGCGATGCGCGGGCTTCACGCGCTCGGCGTTCAGGTGCACTTTCCCGCCGTTGATGGCCGCGGTCGCGAGCGAGCGGCTTTTGTAAAATCTCGCATACCACAGCCATTTATCCAGGCGGTGCCCGTCGCTTTTGTCGACCGCCGTCAAGCTCTCGCCCTCTCGTATCCTGCCCGGGGCACGCTGCCCGGGGCACGCTGCCCGGGGCACGCTGCCCGGGGCACGGCGCCCAGGGCACGGCGCCCGAGGCGGGGCGCTATAATAGC
>JBEKVP010000029.1:0-12366 GCA_049513935.1 Steroidobacteraceae bacterium | reverse complement strand
CGATCTGCAATGCGAGCTCGAAGCGGGCGTGGCGGTGAACCACGCGCACCGCCGGAACGCCCGGCGCGATCAGCTCCACCGTGTGCTGCCAGAGGCGCTTGACTTCCACCCAGAACCCGCGGCCGTCAGCCACCACGAAACCCAGATCGCGGATCTGAGGGATGTCGATGCGCGGGTAATACACCTCGTTGAGGATGCCGCCTCCGATCGTGAACCAGAGCCGCGACCGGCCTGCCGAGCAGCCCACCATCTCCTTGGCGCTGCTGCACCAGGTGGGCGGCAGGCCGGCGCCCCCGGGCGCGTGCCCCCCCGGTCCTCCGTGCCCGTTCGTCATTTCGATCCCGCCATGGAGGCGATTGTCGCAGAGCGGCTATAGCGATTGCGATGCCTATCGTCCACCACGACGATCTCGAAGTTCTGCAGATTGTGCGCAGTCGGCGCCCAGCGCGCCGCGTCGAGCAGGCGCTCGATATGGCTCTCCGGTATCGAGCGCGCCTCATCGAAGGGCGCGCGACAGGAGTGCCGCTGCCAGATGATGTCGAGCATATCCCGCATGGGTGCTTCGCTCCGGTGATGCAGCGCCGATGCAATATACGATCAACGGCCGGGCAAGCCGTATGGGGGATCCCGCAGGAGCGGTAGGTATTTATCCCGCGGCGCCCTTGAGCAGGGCTGCCGCCCGGGCCGCGCCGAGCAACGCCACGTCGGGGTTTACGATGAGCTTGGTCGGAATGGCCTTGACGAAGGGCGACAACCGCCCCTTGTCCTCGAAGCGCGCGCGGAACGGACTTTGGTCGAGAAACGTCTCGATCTTCTGGGCGATGCCGCCGGCGATGTACACCCCGCCGCGGGCCCCATGGGCGAGCGCCAGATCGCCCGCCACGGCGCCGAATATGGCGCAGAACATGGTGAGCGCCGCGCGGCACCCGGCATCGCCCTTGGCGGCGCCCGCGGTGATCTCCGCGGCCGTGAGCGGACGCGCTTCGCGCCCGGCAAGCTGCTCGAGCGCGCGGTACAGGTTCTCGAGCCCGCCGCCCGAGACGATGCGCTCGACGGACACCCGGCCGAGTTGCTTGCGCAGCGCCTGCAGCGCGGCCACCTCGGCGTCGTCGCTTGGCGCAAAGCCCATGTGACCGCCTTCGGTCGCCATCGGCACGGCCCGATCGCCGTAGCGCGCGAGACACGAGACCCCAAACCCGGTCCCGGGACCCAGGATGGTGACGGTGCCGCCGGCGAGTCCAGGGATGTCCGGCCCGACGGCGCGCAAGTCCTTCGTCTCCAGAACCTCGACCGCGAACGCAAGCGCGGCGAAGTCGTTCACCAGGAGCGCGCGCTCGAAGCCGAACTTGAGTAGCTCCCGCTCGGAGATGTCCCATCCCCGGTTGGTGAAGCGCGCCGACCCGTTGGTGACCGGCCCGGCGACGGCGATGGCCGCGGCCGGCGGCCGCGATTGCAGGCCCTGCCGCTCGAAATAGCTCCGAAGCGCATCGGTGAAGGTCGGGAAGCTCTCCGCGAGGTCCTGACGTCGGTCGATCCGATACTGGTCGGACGGATCGACGATCGCGAACCGCGCGTGCGTACCGCCGACGTCGCCGACCAGGATGGCGTCAGCCGGGTTCAGGCCGAACCTCGATAGCGCCGCCGTTGCTCTGCAGATGCCGGTTCACATCCCGCTCGGCGGCGAGCCAATCCTCGAGCTCGTAGCCGGGTGCGAAGCCCCGCTGCTCGGATCTGAAATAGGCCGCCAGAGCGATCGATGCGTGGACATCCTCGTGACCCGCCGCGACCGCGGGCGGCGCTTTCGCGCGGCGCGTCCTCGTCTTCACGGGTGCAGCAGCTATGCCGTCCTCTGCGGCGCCGCCCGCGCGGCGCGAATTCCTCTTGCTCGTGGTCATAACACCTCCGCAAGAAAATACACGGTTGGGCCAGCCGCACTTGATTGTAGTGCGGATGGCTGCGGAGCGATACCCCGGAAATTGCCCAAGCCCCGGGTGGCCGAGGTCAGACGGCGGCGAGCGCGTGGTCCAAGTCGGCGATCAAATCCTTGATGTCCTCGAGACCGATCGACAGCCGCACCGTGTCCTCCGCGACCCCCGCCTTCGCCAGCTCCTCGCCGGAGAGTTGCCGATGCGTCGTCGAGGCCGGGTGCGTGGCGAGCGAGCGCACATCGCCGATGTTCACCAAGCGCGTGAACAGATTGAGCGCATCGAGAAAGCGGGCGCCGCGCTCGCGGCCCCGGCCTTCCGGACCTTTGAGCCCGAACGTCAGCAGCCCCGATGCCTTGCCGCTGAGATATTTCTTCACCAGCGCGTGATCGGGATGCTCCTCGAGCCCCGCATAGTTGGTCCAAGCCACCTTGTCGTGGCGCTCGAGATGCCGCGCGATCTTGAGTGCGCTCTCGCTGATTCGGTCCATGCGCAGCGACAGCGTCTGGATGCCCTGCAGGATGAGAAATGCGTTGAACGGTGAAATCGCCGCGCCGGTATTGCGCAGCGGCACGACGCGCGCCCGGCCGATATACGCGGCCGGCCCCAGCGCCTCGGTATAGACCACGCCGTGATAGCTCACGTCGGGCTCGTTGAGGCGCCGGAAGCGCCGCTTGTGCTCCGCCCAGGGAAATTTGCCCGAATCGACGATGGCGCCGCCGATGCTGGTGCCGTGGCCTCCGAGGTACTTCGTCAACGAGTGCACGACGATGTCGGCGCCGTGCTCGAACGGGCGGCTGAGATACGGCGTGGGGACGGTGTTGTCGACGATGAGCGGCACGCCGTGCCGGTGGGCGAGCTCGGCCACGCGCTCGATGTCGGTGACATTGCCCTGCGGATTGCCGAGCGACTCGACGAACACGGCCTTGGTGCGCTCGTCGATCAGCGGCTCGAAAGTATGCGGCTTGCGGTAGTCCGCGAAACGCGCCTCGATGCCGTACTGGGGAATCGTGTGCGCGAATAAATTGTACGTGCCGCCATAGAGCGCGCTCGAGGCGACGATGTTGTCGCCGGCTTCCGCGATGGTGAGAATGGAATAGGTCGTCGCGGCCTGACCGGACGCGAGGGCGAGCGCAGCGATGCCGCCCTCGAGGGCGGCGAGGCGTTGCTCGAGAACGTCTTGGGTCGGGTTCATGATGCGGGAGTAGATGTTCCCCGTCACCTTGAGGTCGAACAGGTCGGCGCCGTGCTGCGCGCTGTCGAACGCGTACGCCACGGTCTGATAGAGCGGCACGGCGACCGCCTTGGTGGTGGGATCCGGCGAATAACCACCGTGCACGGCGATGGTGTCGAAGTGCCAGTTCTCGCGACCGCTCGATTGACTCATGTGGCGTCCCCCTCTAGACCGAACAATGGAGCGTAAAAGAGCGCGGCGCGCAGCGGCCAATGAAATATCGGCATGAGCTTATGCAGATATCGGCCGGCCCCATGCGCTTTCCGCGCCGCATCGGGTAATCTCGCGCACATGAATATACCACCCGGAACAGCGGCCGCGCGCCTTGCGGCCACACTTTGCGCACTCGTCGCCGCGCTAGGGCTCGCCGTCGCGCCGGCACGCGCGGTACGCTGCGCCGAGTCCGCCCCGGCCCCCTTGAAGATCGACCTCGACGCGTTCGATGCAATGAAGAAGTCCGTGGCGCTGCCGGACGGCGAGACCCTCGCTTACGTCGAGATGGGTCCCACGCGGGGGCCTGCGGTGGTGCTCATTCATGGCTACACGGACAGCGCGCGCGACTGGGTGCCGCTCGTGCCCTATCTTTCGAAGCAATTCCACCTGATCCTGGTCGACATTCGGGGCCACGGCGCATCGAGCAAGCCGGAATGCTGCTACACGCGGCTCGACTTCGCCTACGACGTCAAATTGCTGCTCGATGCGCTCGCGGTCCAGAAAGCCGATATCGTTGGCCACTCGCTCGGCAGCATCATCGCGCAGACCTTCGCCGAGTTCTGGCCTGAGCGCACACGCCGTGTCGTGCTCATCTCCTCGACCGGCGGCCGCCCGCCGGGCTCATCGGAGCCGCCGCAGTTCGATTTCGCCGCCGAGATCCGCAAACTGAAGGAGCCGATCGAGGCGGATTCACCGTTCATGATCGCTTGGTGGGATTCGCCGACGCCGGTGGATCCGGATTTCATCCGCCGGCAACGCAAGGATGCCGCGGCGATTCCGCTGCGCGTCTGGCTCGCCGTGCTCGATCAGAGCCTGTCCGGAGACAATTACGGAGACCTGCAGAGCACGCTGCCGCGGCTCAAGGCCCCGACCCTGTTGATCTGGGGCAGCAAGGATCCGATCATGCAGGAGCCGGTGCGCAAGACTCTGCGCGATGCTTTGCCGGCTGCGCGCGTCAAGGTCTTCGACGGTCTCGGCCACAATCCGTTCTGGGAGGATCCACCGGCCGTGGCCGCGGCCGTCAACGGGTTCCTTAAGAACGCGTCCCCGAACGGGCCCTAAACGCGCGCGGCGAAGGCCGCCTCGCTGTCTCGGAAAAGCGCTTCGTCGAGTACCTCGACCCAATGCCTGACCGGCGTCGACGTGCCGCTCTGCAGATGCTGGATGCAGCCGATGTTGGACGACACGATGCAATCGGGGACGAGCGGCGCCAGGTTCGCGAGCTTGCGGTCGCGCAGCTCGTAGGCAATCTTCGGCTCGAGCAGCGAATAGGTTCCGGCCGAACCGCAGCACAAATGGCTGTCGTTCGGCAGGGCAACTTCGAAACCGAGCACGCGCAAGTGCGATTCGACGCCGCGCACGCGTTGGCCGTGCTGCAGCGTGCAGGGTGGATGGAACGCGAGACGACGATGATCGCCGATGCGAATTCGGCCCTTGAGCGCGGCGGCGAGTTCCGGCAAGAGCTCGCACAGGTCGCGCGCGAGCGCCGAGACGCGCGCTGCCTTGTCGGCGTAGCCGGTGTCGTGTCGCAAGGCGTGTCCGTATTGCTTGACCATGTGACTGCAGCCCGACGCATTGACCAGTATGCACTCCACCGCACCCGATTCGATGTGCGGCCACCAGGCATCGATGTTGCGGCGCATGTCGGCAAGTCCGCCCGCTTCATCGCTGAGATGCGCGCGCAGCGCTCCGCAGCACCCTTCACCGCCGGCCGAGACCGCCTCGATGCCCGCCGCATCCAGGACGCGTACCGTCGCCCGGTTGATGTTCGGGATCATGGCGGGCTGCACGCAGCCTGCGAGGAGCAGGACCTTGCGCCGGTGCCCGCGGACGAGGCGATCCGGCGGTGGGGGAGGCGCCCGCGCCGGCACTTTGCCGCGCAGCGACGCCGGCAGCAAGGGGCGAAACAGCTGTCCGACCTTCAACGCCGGGGCAAACAGCGCCGATGTGAGACCCTCCTTGAGCAGCCATCGAAAGGCCTTGCGGCTCGCGGGCCGTGCGACCCGCTCGTCCACCAGCCGGCGGCCGATGTCGAGCAGGCGGCCGTACTCGACGCCGCTCGGGCACGTGGTCTCGCAGTTCCGGCACGTAAGGCAGCGATCCAAGTGGAGCTGCGTGCTCTGCGTGACCTCCCCGCCTTCCAGCATCTGTTTGATGAGATAGATGCGGCCGCGCGGGCCATCGAGCTCATCGCCGAGCACCTGGTAAGTCGGGCACGTCGCATTGCAGAAGCCGCAATGGACGCATTTGCGCAGGATCGCCTCCGCTTCGTTGCCGTCGCGTGTATCGCTGAATTCGGGGCTCAAGAGGGTCTGCATGTCGGGTCAGAGATCGGCGTACAGTCGCCCGGGATTGAAAATGCGGTCGGGATCGAACGCGTCCTTGAGGGATCGGTGAATACGCAGCAGCGGCTCCGGAACTCGGGCGAACGCGCCGGGCGACTTGTCCGCCGCGCGCACCAACGTGGCATGCCCCCCCGCACGCCCCGCTGCGCGCCGCACCTCCTCCGCCGGAGCCCGAGTGCGCCACCAGCGCTGAGCGCCTCCCCACTCGATCAGGTGGCGGGCCGATAAGTCGAACACCGGCGCCACGGCCGGCACAGAGAGCCGCCACAGACATTCGCCCGCGGCAAGATCGGTCTCAGTCGGTTTGAAAAACGGGTGCGTGTGGTCGCGCAGACTCTCCCACCAGGCGTCCGCCTCGGCGGCTGCAAGCTCTGCGCCGGCGAGCTGGTCGCACGCACTCTGCACCGCCGCGCGCGCACCGGCGAGCCGCACATAGAGGCGGCCCTCGTACCAGGCCGTCGAGTGCACGGGCAACGGCAAGACGCGCCAGCGCGCGAGCTCGGCCAACGCGTCGGACTCGTTCCGATCGAAGCGTAGGGTCGCCGCGGCCGGGCGGGCAGCCAATACCTTGAGCGATACTTCGCAGAGAATCCCGAGCACGCCCCACGAGCCCACCACCAGGCGCGAGACGTCGTAGCCCGCCACGTTCTTCATGACCTGGCCGCCGAAGGTCAAGAGCTCGCCGCGCCCGTTCAAGAGCGTCAGCCCAAGCACGTAGTCGCGCACCGAGCCGAGCGCGGCACGCGACGGGCCCGAGATCCCCGCGGCCACCATGCCCCCGACCGTGCCGCCGGTCGAGAATCGCGGCGGCTCGAACGGCAGGCACTGCCCCTTCTCGGCGAGCACGCTTTCGAGCTCGCGCAACGGCGTGCCGGACCTCGCGGTCACGACCAGCTCGCTCGGCTCGTAGCTCGAGACGCCGGTGAGCTCCGACAGCCGCACCGGCTCGCCGCGCGGCGGCTCGCCATAGAAGCTCTTCGTGCCCCCTCCGTAAATGGCGAGCGCAGCGCCGCGCGCGCGCGCCGATTCGATGTGATCGATCAGCCGAGCGATTGCCGTATCTTGCGCAGGCATCAAAACCTCGGCAGGTCGGGAAACGGCAGCATGCCTCGATGGATGAGCATACGTCCGTACTCGGCGCAGCGAGCGAGCGTCGGAATCACCTTGCCCGGATTCAGCAACTCCTGCGGGTCGAACGCGTGCTTGATGGCGAGAAACTGCTCCCGCTCCGCCTGCGAGAACTGCACGCACATGGAGTTGAGTTTCTCCACGCCGACGCCGTGCTCGCCGGTCACCGTCCCCCCGAGCTCGAGGCTCGCCTCCAGGATGTCGGCGCCGAACCGCTCGCAGCGCTTGAACTGCTCGGGATCGTTGGCATCGAACAGGATGAGAGGGTGCAGATTGCCGTCCCCGGCGTGGAACACGTTGACGCAGCGAAGCCCATGCTTGACCTCCATGGCCTGAATCGCGAGCAGCATCTGCGCGAGGTGCCTGCGCGGAATCGTCGAGTCCATGCACATGTAGTCCGGACTGATGCCGCCGGAGGCGGGAAACGCGCTCTTGCGTCCGCTCCAGAACTTCAGACGCTGCGCCTCGTCCTGGCTCACCTCGATGCGGCTCGCGCCGCTCTCGGTGAGGACCTGGGTCATCGCGGCGATCTCCTCGGCGACCTCCTCCGGCGTACCGTCGCTTTCGCACAGCAAGAGCGCCGCAGCCGACAGATCGTAGCCCGCATGCACGAAATTCTCCGCCACCTCGGTCATGCGCTGATCCATGAGCTCGAGCCCCGCCGGGATGATGCCGCGTGCGATGACGTTCGCCACCGCACTCCCGGCCGACTCGATGGTCGGAAAGCTCGCAATGATGCAGCGCGCGAGCTCCGGTCTCGGCACGAGCTTCACCGTGACCTCGGTCGTGATCGCAAGCATGCCTTCACTGCCGATCACGATCGCCAGAAGATCGAGGCCCGCCGCATCGAGCGCCTCCGAGCCGAATTCCACCGGCTCGCCCTGCGCCGTGAAGCCGCGCACGCGCAGCACATTGTGCAGCGTCATGCCGTATTTCAGGCAGTGCACGCCGCCCGAGTTCTCGGCCACGTTGCCGCCGATGGTGCAGGCGATCTGGCTGCTCGGATCGGGCGCGTAGTACAGGCCGTACGGTGCCGCCGCCTCGCTGATTGCGAGGTTTCTCACGCCGCATTGAACGACGGCGGTACAAGAGCGCGGATCGATCTTGACGATCTTGTTGAACTTGGCGAGCGACAGGGTGACGCCGGCGCGATGCGGCAAGGCGCCCCCGGACAACCCGGTACCCGCACCGCGCGCAACGACCGGCACGCCGAGATCGTGGCAGACCCGCAGCGTCGATGCGAGCTCGGTCTCGGTCTGGGGGAGCACGACGATCATCGGCGTCGTGCGGAATGCGGTCAAGCCGTCGCACTCGTACGCGGCGGTCTCCTCGCGGCGCGTGAGGATTGCGGATTTCGGCAGCACCCGCGCGAGCGCCGACGAGACCTCCGTCTGGCGCGCGGCGCGCTGGGCGGCGTCCGCTTCATCAGGCAACGCGTTCAGGCTCATTCGGACCGAGATTGTACTATGCGGCCGAAGGGCGCGACGCTAAGCACACGCCTGCGCGGAAGAAGGCTTGAGAGTCAGCGCCGTGTGAATGGCCGCGGCGATGTCGTGCTGGCTGCAGGGCTTCGCGAGCTTCACCAGACGCAATAGCGCCGGATCCGACGGAAGCTCGGCATAGCCCGTCGCCAGGATGATCGGCAGGGTTGGATGCTTCTCCTGGATGGACTGCGCGAGCTGCAGCCCGGTCATGTTGGGCATCGCGTGATCGGTGATGACGAGGTCGATCTCGAGACCCGAGCCGAGCTTGAGGAGCGCCTCGGCGCCGGATTGCGCCTCGATCGCGCTATGCCCCAGATCCTCGATGAGCGCCGCCGTGCCGGTGAGCACGAGCAGATCGTCGTCCACGATCAGCACCTTGCAGGGCCGCATCGCCAAGGGCGGCTTCGCGCGCTCGGCATTGCGGATCACCGAGACGGCCAAGGTGGTGGCGCGCGGCAGCCAGAGTTCGACGGTGGTTCCGAGGTTCGGTGCGCTATCGATGCGCAGCAAGCCCCCGGACTGCGCGGCGAGCCCATGGACCATCGACAAGCCGAGCCCGGTGCCCTTGCCCGGTCCCTTGGTGGTGAAAAATGGATCGGTGGCCTTGGCGAGCGTGGCCTCATCCATCCCCAACCCGGTGTCGGAGATGCTGATCCTGAGGTAGTCGCCGGGCTGAAGCTTGCTCTCCCCTTCCGCGCCGCTCACGGTCTCCGGCGCCGCCCCGATCGTGAGCCGCCCCCCGTCCGGCATGGCATCGCGCGCATTGAGCGCGATGTTGAGAAGCGCCAGCTCGAGCTGGTTGGCGTCCGCGAGCACCGGCGGCAGAGCGTTCGGGAACTGGCACTTGAGCTCGATTCCGAGTCCCAGCGCGCGCTTCAGCAATTCCTCCATGCCGCTCACGAGCGCCGCGAGGTCGACCGATTCCGGCTTGAGCTCCTGGCGGCGTGAGAACGCCAAGAGGCGCTGCGTGAGCGCCGCGCCGCGCTGTGCGCCCTGCACGGCATTTTGCAGGAGACGGCGGCATTGCTGATCCTCGGGCAGGCGCTTCTCGAGCAGCGTTAGACTCCCGAGCACCGCCATCAGCAGATTGTTGAAATCGTGCGCGACTCCGCCGGTGAGCCGGCCGATGGTGTCCATCTTCTGTGCTTCGAACAATTGGGCGAGCGCAATCTCGCGCTCGCGCGTGCGCTCCTCGATCCGCTGCTCGAGCTCCTCGTTGAAGCGCCGCAGCGCCGCGGTCCGTTCGAGGACGCGCTGCTCGAGCTCGGCATTGAAGCGCTCGAGCTGCCGGGTCTTGCGGTACAGATCGATGAACACTTTCACCTTGGCGCGCAACAGCTCCGGCACCACGGGCACCGGCACGTAGTCGACGGCGCCCAGCTGGTAGCCGCGCAGCTGGTCCAGATGCGCGTTCATGACCGCGGAGACGAAAATGATGGCGGTGCGCTGGAAGCGCGGGTGCTCCCGGATCATCGCCGCGAGCTCGAAGCCGTCGAGATCCGGCATGCAGACGTCGATCAGAATCAGCGCGACTTCGTTTTTCAGCAGGCACTCGAATGCCTCGCGCGCCGAGGAGGCCTTGAAGAGCCTCTCGCCGATCTCCGCGAGCACGACCTCGTGACTCAGCAGCTTCGCTTCGCTGTCGTCGACAAGGAGAATATTGACCTTGTCGCGCCCGTTTGCGGGCTGGGTACTCACCGATGCAGCCACATGCGCAGCGCCGAGAGCAGCTGCTCCACGTTGACCGGCTTCGCCAGGTAGTCGGACGC
This sequence comes from Steroidobacteraceae bacterium, assembly GCA_049513935.1. Taxonomy (GTDB): domain Bacteria; phylum Pseudomonadota; class Gammaproteobacteria; order Steroidobacterales; family Steroidobacteraceae; genus Bog-1198. Next base: position 2,268 of record JBEKVP010000029.1, on the reverse strand, counting down.
GCCGGCCTCGAGGCACTTCTCGCGGTCGCCCTTCATCGCTTTCGCGGTGAGTGCGAGGATGGGCAGCCGGCGGAATCCGGGCTTCGCGCGAATCGCCTGGATCGTCTCATAGCCGTCCATGCCGGGCATCATGATGTCCATGAGCACGATGGCGACGTCGCCGCGCGAGTTCAACACGCCGATAGCCTCGCTCCCGGTCGTGGCGGTCAACACCTCCATGCCGCGGCGCTCGAGCACGCTCGAGAGCGCGAAGATGTTGCGCGCGTCGTCGTCGACCAGAAGCACCGTGCGGTGCATCAGATCCTCATCGGAGCTGTGCAGCCGCTCGAGCATGCGCTGCTTTGCCTGCGGAAGATCCGCAACCACCCGGTGCAGGAACAGCGAAGTCTCATCGAGCAGGCGCTCCGGCGATTCGACGCCCTTGACGACGACGCTGCGCGCCATGGTATGCAGCGTCGCATCCTCGTCCGCCGACAGCTCCCGCCCCGTGAATACCACGACCGGGATGTCGCGCAGAGCCGAATCGTCGCGTATGGTCTCGAGCACCTCGAACCCCGACATGTCGGGGAGTTTCAAATCGAGGACCACGCAATCGATCTGATCCCGACGCAACTGGGCGAGCGCCTCGCTGCCGGTCTCGGCGGCGGTGATCTCGATGTCCTCGTGACTCAGGAGCTCGGCGACGCTGTTGCGCTCGGACTCGTCGTCCTCGACGAGCAGCAGCCGCTTGCGGCGCGGCGAGGCGTAGCCCTTGATGCGCGCGAACGCCTCTTCCAACCCTTCCGTGGATGCGGGCTTCTGCACGAACGAGAATGCGCCGCGGGCGAGGCCGTGGTGCCGATCCTCATCGAGCGTCACGATCTGGACCGGGATGTGGCGGGTGGCCGGATCCTGCTTCAGCTGGCTCAGCACCGTCCAGCCCAACATGTCGGGCAGGAAGATATCGAGCGAGATTGCGGTCGGATGATGCTCGCGCGCGAGCGCGAGCGCCTCGGTGCCGCGCGCGGCTACCAGAACCTTGAATCCCTTGTCTTTCGCCGCGCCCACCATGATGCGCGCGAAATGCGGGTCGTCCTCGACGATGAGCACCACGCTGTCGCCCGGCTCCACGGTGTTGCGGTCGTCGGCGATCTGCTCGGGCGGGCGCTCCGCCGCGCGCGCCGCGAGGCCCGCGACCGGGGCTTGTGCCGCCTCCCCCGCTGGGGTCGGCAATTTGCTCGCGGCGCTGCCCAGGTAGATGAGCGGCAGATACAGCGTGAACACGCTGCCGACGCCCGGGGTCGAGCGCAGCTGAATCTCGCCGCCGAGCAGGTTCGCGAGCTCGCGGCTGATCGCCAACCCGAGACCGGTGCCGCCGTACTTGCGGCTGGTGCCGGCGTCCGCCTGCTGGAAAGCCTCGAAGATGATGCGCTGCTTCTCGGGCGGGATGCCGATGCCGGTATCCGCCACTTCGAACGCGACCACCGAGGCCGCGCGCCGCAGCGTCGCGTGATCCGGGTTCCAGCCGCTCGCGGCCGGCGATACCGTCAGCTTGACGCTGCCCTCGGCGGTGAACTTGAACGCATTGGAGAGCAGGTTCTTGAGCACCTGCTGCAGGCGCTTCGAATCGGTCGTGATGGTGCGCTCGAGATTCGGCAGGAGCTCCACCTCGAACTGCAGACGGCGGTTCTCCGCCTCGTGGCGGAACGGCCGGGCGATCATCTCGAGCAGGTTCGAGAAATACACTTCCTCCGCATCCACCGAGACCGTACCGGACTCGATCTTGGACAGATCGAGAATGTCGCTGATGAGATTCAAGAGGTCCGTTCCGGCGCCGTGAATGGTGCGCGCGAATTCGACCTGCTTCCCGGTCAGATTGCCGTCGGGATTGTCCGAAAGTTGCTGGCCCAAGATGAGGATGCTGTTCAACGGTGTGCGCAGCTCGTGCGACATGTTGGCGAGGAACTCGGACTTGTACTTGGAGGTGAGCGAGAGCTCGGTCGCCTTCTCCTCGAGCGCGCGGCGCGCCTGCTCGATTTCCTGGTTCTTGGCCTCGACTTCGACGTTGCGGTCGGCGAGCTGCTGCGCCTTCTGCTCGAGCTTCTCGTTGGTCTGCTGCAGCTCGCGCTGCTGAGTCTGCAGCTCCGTGGCGAGCTGCTGCGACTGCTTCAGGAGCCCCTCGGTCTGCATCGTCGCCTCGATGGAGTTGAGGACAATGCCGATCGAAGTGGTGAGCTGCTCGAGGAAGGTGAGCTGCAGCTCGGTAAAGCCGCCCAGGGAAGCAAGCTC
>JBEKVP010000028.1:0-12421 GCA_049513935.1 Steroidobacteraceae bacterium | reverse complement strand
GATATTGCGCGTGCGGATGGTATTTAAGATGTGGACAATGGAGCCGATGAACGCCGAAGCGCCCTCGAAGGGCGTCAATCAAGCCGCCCCCCTGGCCGACCATACGCCCATGATGCAGCAATACCTGCGCATCAAGGCGCAGTATCCGGGCGTCCTCCTGTTTTACCGGATGGGCGACTTTTACGAGATGTTCTACGACGATGCGCGGCGTGCGGCGCAGCTCCTGGACATCGCGCTGACTCAGCGCGGCGCATCGGCGGGAGCGCCGATCCCCATGGCCGGCGTACCCGCCGTGACCGTCGACACCTATCTCGCGCGGCTGGTCCGCAAGGGTGAGTCGGTCGCCATATGCGAGCAGCGCGGCGATCCCGGCAAGAGCAAGGGACCCATGGAGCGGGAGGTGGTGCGCGTCGTTACGCCCGGCACCGTCACCGACGAGGCGCTGCTCGAGGAACGGCGCGACAATGTGCTCGCGAGCGTCTGCGGCTCCGATGGCCGGTTCGGTCTGGCATGGCTTGACTTGTCCGCGGGCCGCTTTACGGTCATGGAGGTCGGGGCGGCCGATGCGCTGGAGTCCGAGCTCGAGCGTTTACGGCCCGCGGAGCTCCTGGTGCCGGACGGCGCTTGGCCGCTGCGCGGGGATTCCGCCGCTCCGCGGCCGTGGCGGCCGCGTCCACCCTGGCACTTCGATACCGAATCCGCCGCGCGCGCGCTCGCCGAGCAGTTCCGAACACGTGACCTCGCCGGGTTCGGCTGCGCCGACAAGCCGGTCGCCGTCGCCGCGGCGGGCGCGCTCCTCAATTACGTGCGCGAGACGCAAAAAGTCGCGCTGCCGCATCTGCGCTCGCTTTCCTGCGAGGAACACGACGGCGCGTTGCTCATGGATCCTGCGACGCGACGCAATCTGGAGCTCGATGAAAGCCTCGCCGGCAAACCGGACTTGACGCTCGCGGGCGTCATCGACACGGCGGCGACCGCGATGGGCAGCCGCACGCTGCGCCGCTGGCTCCATCGCCCGCTGCGCGACCGCGACGCGTTGCGCGCCCGCTACCAGGCGGTTGCGACGTTGCTCGAAGCGTCCCGGCACGAGCACCTTGCCGGGTCGCTCCGCAGCGTCGGCGACCTGGAGCGTATCCTCGCGCGCATCGCATTGCGCTCGGCCCGTCCGCGCGACCTCGCTCAGCTGCGCGCCGCGCTCGCGCACCTACCGGGGCTCGAGCACGCGCTGCGCGGCACGCTCGCAGAGACCCCCTCGCCGCTCCTCGAGCGCTTGCTGCGCGGATTCGGGGACCATCGCGACGAGCACGCGCTGCTCGAGCGGGCGGTGGTCGAGTCGCCGCCGCATTTCTTGCGCGACGGCGGCGTGATCGCCGCGGGCTACGATGCCGAGCTCGACGAGCTGCGCCTGCTCGGCAGCAATACCGAGCAGTTCTTGATGGATCTCGAACGCCGCGAGCGTGAGCGCACCGGTTTGTCGAGCCTCAAACTGGGCTTCAATCGGGTGCAAGGTTTCTTCATCGAGGTGAATCGCTCGCAGGCGGACGCCGTCCCCAAGGAATATTTGCGGCGTCAAACGGTGAAATCCTCCGAGCGGTTCATCACACCCGAGCTCAAGATCTTCGAGGACAAGGTGCTGGGGGCTCGCGAGCACGCCCTGGCGCGCGAGAAGGAGCTGTACGAGGCGCTGCTCGACCGGTTGATCGGGCGCTTGGCGCCGCTGCAGGCGACCGCCGCGGCGGTCGCCGAGCTCGACGTGCTCCACTGCTTCGCGGAGCGCGCGGTAGCGCTCGAATGCGTTCAGCCCGAGCTCGTGGACGAGCCGATGCTGTGGATCGAGGGCGGACGCCATCCGGTGGTCGAGCGTGCGAGCAGCGAGCCGTTCATCCCGAACGACCTGCGCTTCGACGACGCGCGCCGCATGCTGATCGTCACGGGTCCGAACATGGGCGGCAAGAGCACCTACATGCGTCAATCGGCGCTCATCGTCATTCTCGCGCACATCGGATGCTTCGTGCCGGCAAAGCGCGCGGTGATCGGACCGCTCGATCGCATATTCACGCGCATCGGCGCCTCGGACGACCTCGCGGGTGGGCGCTCGACCTTCATGCTCGAGATGACCGAGACGGCGAATATCCTGCACAACGCCACCGAGCGGAGCCTGGTACTCATGGACGAGGTAGGACGCGGTACGAGCACCTTCGACGGCCTGTCGCTCGCCTGGGCCTGCGCGCGGTTCATCGCCGAGAAGATTCGCGCCTTTACCTTGTTCGCGACGCATTACTTCGAGCTCACGAGCCTTGCGGGCGACACGCCGGGCGTGGCCAACGTGCATGTGGAAGCGGTCGAGCACGGCGACACCCTGGTGTTCCTGCACAGCATCAAGGAAGGACCGGCGAACCAGAGCTATGGTCTCCAAGTAGCCGCGCTTGCAGGGATCCCCAAGTCAGTCACTACCGAAGCGAAGCATTACCTCGCAGAGCTCGAGCGCGAGCGCGACGCGCTGCGCAACTCCGTCTCGCCGCAATCCCAGCTCCCGCTGTTCGACCCGGGGCGCGCAGCCGCGTCGCCCGCCGCCGCGCAGCCCGAGGAATCCGCAGCGCTCGGCGTGCTGCGCACGGTCGACCCCAACGCGCTCAGTCCGCGCGAGGCGCTCGACCTCCTATTTCGCCTGAAGCAGCTCGATGAAGACGGACCCGGTAGATTGCCGGTTGGAGGAACTCGACGTGGCGAACGATGAGCCCATCACCCCAAGTGCCGCCGACTTGGGCTACACCGTCAGGCGCCTGACCGCGGCGACCGATGCGGACATCCGCGGTCTCGCCGAGGTCTTGATCGATTGCGTCGAGGGCGGCGCCTCGGTGAGTTTCATGAGCCCGCTCCGCCTCGGAAAGGCCATCGGCTTCTGGCGCAGCGTGGCGAACGCCGTGGCGAAGGGCGAACGCGCGCTCCTCGTCGCGGAGGACGCCGCCGGCATCGTCGGCACGGTGCAACTGGTCTTGGATCAGCCGGAGAACCAGCCGCACCGTGCGGATCTGTCGAAGATGCTGGTCCACCGCCGAGCCCGCCGCCGAGGCGCGGGCGCGGCGATACTGCGCGCCGCGGAAGAAGTCGCGCGCGAGCTCGGCAGGACCCTTCTGGTACTCGACACCGCAAGCGCCGATGCCGAGCGGCTCTATGCGCGCCAAGGGTGGGTCAGAGTCGGCGTGGTCCCAGGCTATGCGCTCTGGCCGACGGGCGGCCTGTGCGACACGACATTCTTTTACCGCCTGCTCGAGCCCCGAAGCTGACGGCTCAGGGCTCGAAGCGGCCGTCGCGCAGGAAGGCGGCCGTGTGACGCGCCACCCCGCCCGCATACACGAGTGCGCTGTGGCTCGTGTGCACGGTCAGATGCTGGCGTGCTCCGGCGAGCCGCGTCTCGGACACCATCACCGTGCCGTCGTTCGGCTCATCGAACGGTCCCACCAACCGGCCGAACCCGATCGAAAGATCGCCGGCGATCACGCCCAGGTCGCGCGCGCCGCCCCAGATGCGAGCGCGCGATGCGAGCAGCGCTTCGCACGCGGTGCGGCCCAGCAGGCGCCGGCCGAACGACCGCCGGGCCAACTTGCGCGCCGCCCGGCTGCCCTGGACGGGAGAGCCGAGCAGCACGATGCGCCCCGGGGGCAGCACCGGACCGTTCGCGAGCCGGCCCGAGGTCATGCCGTCGAACAGCTCCAGGATCACCAGGCCGCCCATACTATGGGCGACGAGGTGCAGGGTGTCCGCGCGCGCGCTAGCCAGAAATTCCCCGAGCGCGCGCGCATTGGCGGCAAGATCCGCGTTCACCGAGGGGTACGGGAACGAGAGCGTCCGGCATTTGAGATCCCGCGACAACCGGCGCCGCAGCAGCACCGACTCCCAGCCGTTGAGCCACAGCCCGTGAACGTAGACGACCAGCGTGCTCACGGCGCGGATCGGCCGGCCGCCGAGCCGCTGGCGCTCAAATTAGTGGCGCAACTTGAGAATGACGGCACGATTGGAGCTCGATGAGGCGAGCGCGATCGCCTGCGCGGCCTGCAACCAGCGATACTGCACATGTTCGCCATCGCTCAAGGTCACCGGCACTCGCTCCTTGAGCTTGAGCGCGAAAGCGTGCTCGAGGTTGCGCGTGACTCCAGGCGCATATTTCTTGCCGAAGGCGGGCAGGACCTCGTAGACCTGCGTCCATTGCAGATTGACCAGGACGCCCTGAGTGATCCCCGTCTCCTCGATGAGCTCGCGGCGGGCGCAGGCATCCGCGGTCTCGCCCCACTCCAGGCTCCCGGTCACCGATTGCCAAAAGCCGGGCGGCTTGCGCCGTTCCAGCAAGAGGAACTCGCCGGCCGCGGTGTAGATCACGATCAGGACGGATTCAGGCCGTCGGAACGACTGCAACTAAGAGCCTCTACTCGACTTTCAGCGGGACGCGGATCCGAATGTGCAATTCCCGAAGCTGCGCCTCGCTCACTTCGGTAGGCGCATCCATCAGGAGATCCGCGGCCGTCTGAGTTTTGGGGAACGCGATGACGTCACGAATGCTGCTCGCGCCCGTCATGAGCATGGCCAGGCGGTCGAGACCGAACGCGATGCCGCCGTGCGGGGGGGCGCCGAACTTGAGCGCGTCCAGGAGGAAGCCGAACTTGAGACGCGCTTCCTCCGGCGAGATGCCCAACAGATCGAAGACCACCGATTGCAGTTCCTGCGAATGAATGCGCACCGAGCCGCCGCCGATCTCCGAGCCATTCAGCACCAGATCGTAGGCCTTGGCGAGCGCCTCGCCGGGGCGCGCGGCAAGCGCCGCCGGATCGAGGTTCGCGGGACTCGTGAACGGGTGGTGCATGGCCGCCCAGCGCTTGGCGTCGGTGTCCCATTCGAACATCGGAAAATCGACCACCCATAACGGGCGCCAGCCGGCTTGGGTGAGCTTCAAATCCTCGCCCAGCTTCAAGCGCAGGGCGCCGAGCGCATCGCTCACGACCTTGGCCGTGTCGGCTCCGAAGAAGATCAGATCGCCGTCGAGCGCGGCGGTGCGCTCGAGAATTCCGGAGAGGGCCGTGTCGCTCAGGAACTTCAAGATCGGCGACTGCAGCCCGTCGCGCCCCTTCGACGCCTCGTTCACCTTGATGTACGCCAACCCCTTCGCACCGTACCGCGCCACGTACGCAGCGTAGTCGTCGATTTCCTTGCGCGACAATTTTCCGCCCTGCGGCGCGCGCAGCGCCGCCACGCGCCCTTTCGGGTCGGCCGCGGGTCCCGCGAACACCTTGAAGTCGCAGCCCTTGACCAGATCCGCCACATCGACGAGCTCGAGCGGCACGCGCAGATCCGGCTTGTCGGATCCGTAGCGGCGCATCGCCTCGGCGTAGGTGATACGTGGCAGCGGGTTCGGGAGCTCGGCGTCGAGCACCTCGCGAAACAGGAATCGCACCAGCCCTTCCATGATCTCCTGGATCTGCGCCTGGTCCAAAAACGAAGTCTCGATATCGAGCTGCGTGAACTCGGGCTGCCGGTCGGCGCGCAAGTCCTCGTCCCGGAAACAGCGCACGATCTGGTAGTAACGATCGAAGCCCGCGATCATCAGCAATTGCTTGTAAATCTGCGGCGACTGCGGCAAGGCGAAGAACTTGCCCGCGTGCGTACGGCTCGGGACGAGGTAATCGCGCGCGCCCTCCGGCGTAGCCTTGGAGAGCATCGGTGTCTCGATGTCGATGAACCCCGCATCGTCGAGATAGCGGCGCATGGCCCGCGTGATACGATGCCGCAAGAGCAGCCGCTCGCGCATCTCCTCGCGGCGCAGATCGATGTAGCGGTAGCGCAGCCGCACCTCCTCGCTCACGTTTTCATCGAGCTGAAAGGGCAGCGGCTCGGAACGGTTGAGGATCTCGAGCGATTGGCACAAGAGCTCGACGCGCCCGGATTTCAAGTTGGGGTTCACGGTACCCGGCGGCCGCTCGCGCACCAGGCCGGTCACCTCGAGCACGAATTCGTTGCGCACGCGCTCGGCCTTGGCGAACACCTCCGCCGTATCCGGATTGAACACCAGCTGCAGAAGCCCGGCGCGGTCGCGCAGGTCGACGAAAATGACGCCGCCATGGTCGCGCCGGCGGTGGGCCCACCCGGCCACCGTGACGACCTTGCCGACCGACGATTCGTCGATCTGACCGCAATAGTGAGTGCGCATAGCTACGAAAAAGCCTCGGGAAAGCGCGCGATGCTACGGCTTACCAGGGGGCGCGGGCAAGCCCGCAACGGCCGCGCTGCCGCGGCCAAGCCCTAAAGTACGGGCTAGCGGCGGCGCGCCGGCTTCGCGGCGCTTCGCTTCGCGCGTGCCGGGCGCTTGGCGGACCTTCGCGGATGCGACTTATTTACCGCCGCGCTCCGCACCGGCGCGGATCCCGCGGCGGGCGCTCCCGCGGCGGGCTTTTTCTGGGCATCAGCCGCCGTTTTCTCCGCCGGCTTGTCGGCGGCTTTATCGGCCTTCGAGCTCTCGGCGGCGCCCTCCTTGGGCGCGGCATCCGCCGTCTCCTTCTTCTCCTCCTTCGGTGCGTCGGCCTCGGGCCGGTCCGCGAGGTTGCGCTTGTTGTCCTGATCCGATTTGAAATCGGTCTCGTACCAGCCGCCGCCCTTCAGGCGAAATACGGGCGCCGACATGAGTTTCTGGAGCTGCGATTTCCCGCAGTCCGGGCATTTCTTCAGAGGGGGATCGCTGACCTTCTGCATGGCCTCGAGGGAATGCCCGCAGTTACTGCATTGATATTCGTAAAAAGGCATGGTCTTCCTTCATCCCGACTTCTAATCGTGAGCGAGCGAAAGTATAGCGGAGCAGCGGGACAATGGCCTCGTCCCGCCGCCGCCCTAGTGCAAGCGCTCCTTCTCGAAGATCAAGCCGTCGCGCTTCAGCTTCGCTACGACGCGGTCGCCGGCGATGAAATCGCCGCGCAGAATCTGCTGCGCGAGCGGATTCTCGATCTGCGATTGAATGGCACGCTTCAACGGCCGCGCGCCGTACACGGTATCGAAACCCGCTTCGCCGATTCGATCGCGCGCGGCATCGTCGAGCCTGAGCTGAATGTCGCGCTCGGCCAAGCGCTGGCGCAACCGGCCGAGCTGGATGTCGACGATCGAGCGGATCTGCTCGCGGCCGAGCGGATGGAACACCACGATCTCGTCGATCCGATTGATGAACTCGGGCCGGAAGTGCTGCGTGACCACCTGCATGACCGCCGCCTTCATGGCCGCGTAGTTCGCCTCGTGGGCGAGTTCTTGGATGGCCTGGCTGCCGAGATTCGAGGTCATGATGATGACGCAGTTGCGAAAGTCGACGGTGCGCCCCTGACCGTCCGTGAGCCGCCCGTCCTCCAGGACCTGCAGCAGCACGTTGAACACGTCGGGATGCGCCTTCTCGACCTCATCCAACAAGATCACGCTGTACGGGCGGCGCCGCACCGCCTCGGTCAAGTAGCCGCCCTCCTCGTAGCCGACATAGCCCGGGGGCGCGCCGATCAGGCGCGCGACCGAATGCTTCTCCATGAATTCCGACATGTCGATGCGCACCATGGCCTCTTCGGTGTCGAACATGAACTCGGCGAGCGCCTTGCAGAGCTCGGTCTTGCCGACGCCGGTCGGCCCCAAGAACATGAACGAGCCCAGCGGCCGGTGCGGGTCGGAAAGCCCCGCGCGCGAGCGGCGGATCGCATCCGCGACGGCTTTGACGGCCTCGTGCTGGCCGACGACGCGCTTCTCCAGGACGTCTTCCATGCGCAAGAGCTTCTCGCGCTCGCCTTCGAGCATGCGGGACACCGGAATGCCGGTCCACTTCGAGACGATCTCCGCGACCTCGACCTCGGTGACCGAATTGCGCAGCAGCTGGTTCGGCTTCTTCTCCGCCTCGAGCGCCTTGCTAAGGCGCTGCTCGAGATCGGGAATACGTCCGTACTGAAGCTCCGACATGCGGGCGAGATCCTGCGCGCGGCGCGCCGTGTCGAGATCCTGGCGCGCGCGCTCGAGCTCCTCCTTGATATGAGCCGCGCCCTGCACCGAGGCTTTTTCCGCCTTCCACACCTCCTCGAGATCGGAATACTCCTTCTCGAGCGCCTTGAGCGCATCCTCGAGCGCGGCCGCGCGCTTGCGCGACGCCTCGTCGGTCTCTTTCTTGAGCGCCTCGCGCTCGATCTTGAGCTGAATGATGCGCCGGTCGAGCTTGTCGAGCGCTTCGGGCTTCGAATCGATTTCCATGCGGATCAGCGATCCGGCCTCATCGATCAGATCGATAGCCTTGTCCGGCAGCTGCCGGTCGGCGATATAGCGATGGGACAGCGTCGCGGCGGCGACGATCGCGGGATCGGTGATCTCGACGCCGTGATGGACCTCGTAACGCTCCTTCAAGCCGCGCAGAATCGCGATGGTGTCCTCGACCGTCGGCTCGTTCACCAAGACCTTCTGGAAGCGCCGCTCGAGCGCCGCGTCCTTCTCGATGTATTTGCGGTACTCATCGAGCGTGGTGGCGCCGACGCAGTGCAGCTCGCCGCGTGCGAGGGCGGGTTTCAGCATGTTGCCCGCATCCATCGCGCCCTCCGCTTTGCCGGCGCCCACCATGGTGTGCAGTTCGTCGATGAACAGGATGATCTGGCCCTCCTGCTTCGCGAGGTCGGTGAGCACCGCCTTCAGGCGCTCCTCGAACTCGCCGCGGAACTTCGCGCCGGCGATGAGCGCGCCCATGTCGAGCGCGAGAATGCGCTTGTTGCGCAGGCCTTCCGGCACCTCGCCGTTGACGATGCGCTGCGCGAGTCCCTCGACGATGGCGGTCTTGCCGACGCCGGGCTCGCCGATGAGCACCGGGTTGTTCTTGGTACGGCGCTGCAGAACCTGGATGGTGCGGCGGATCTCATCGTCGCGCCCGATCACCGGGTCGAGCTTGCCTTGGGTCGCGCGCTCGGTGAGGTCGATGCTGTACTTCTCGAGCGCCTGGCGATTTTCCTCGGCGCCGGCGTCCTCGACTTTCGCCCCGCCCCGCACCTCCTCGATCGCCTTCTCGAGCGCCGCGCGCGCAGCCCCGGCGGCCTTCAGAATGCGCCCGAGCTCGCCGCGGTCGTCGCACGCCGCGAGGACGAACAGCTCGCTCGAGATGAACTGGTCCGAGCGCTGCTGGGCCAGCTTGTCGGCGACGTTGAGCAGTTTGTTGAGATCGTTGCCGAGCAGCACCTCTCCGCCCGATCCCTCCACCGTGGGCAGACGGTCAAGCGCAGCCGCAAGATCGGATCGAAGCTTCGCCACATTGACGCCGGCTTTCTCGAGCAACGGGCGGGCGGTGCCGCCTTGCTGGTCGAGCAGTGCAGCCATCAGGTGCACCGGCTCGATGTACTGATTGTCGCGGCCGACGGCCAGAGACTGGGCATCCGCAAGAGCGGCCTGGAACTTGGTCGTCAGCTTGTCCATACGCATGAAACTACCCTTCTGAATCGATCCGAATGCTCCTTAGGTGGGGCTACGCCCTGCCAATTCAACGGCCCGCGTGCCCTTCTCACGCATTTTCAAGCCAAATGAGCGTGGCCTGACGTCCGGAGGTCCCGTCGCGGCGATAGGAGAAGTACTTATCCGCGCGGCTAAAGGTGCATTCGCCGCCCCCGTAGATCCGTTGCACTCCGAGGCGAGCGAGCCTGCGCCGCGCGAGCGCCGGCAGGTCGGCCAGAAATCGGCCGCGCGCATTGGGCACCAAGGAGGACGACGCCTCCGAGTCTTCAGCCAGCAAGAGCTCGCGCACTTCGCTGCCGACCTCGAAGTGCCGCGGGCCGATCGCCGGCCCGAGCCAGGCCACGAGCGAGCCCGGCGCTACCGCAAGCGCCCCGACCGCCGCCTCGATCACGCCGCCGGCGAGACCGCGCCAGCCGGCATGCGCGGCGGCCACCGCCTGGCCCGATTCGGCGGCCAAAAGTACCGGTAGGCAATCGGCGGTAAGAATGGCGCACACGCGCCCGGGCTGACGGGTGAGCGCAGCGTCCGCCTCCGGCGGACTCGCCGCGTCATCGAGGGCATCCAGATCCAACACCCGCGCGCCATGGACCTGGTTGAGCCAGGCGGGTTCGGCCGGCAGTCGCGCCGAACTCCTTAAACGCCGGCGGTTCTCGGCCACCGCCCCCGGCGCATCGCCGACATGGCTGGCGAGATTCAGAGAGCCATAAGAATGGATGCTGACCCCACCCCCGCGCAGGGTCGACAGGGCGCGCACCCTGGCTGGGGCGGGCCAGTCCGGCGTAATCCAGGTAAGCGTCACTCGACCCGCCGCGCATCGTGTCGTGCGGCCGCCTTCGCGTCCTGGCGCAGTGCTTCCAGGAGCCCGGCGAGATCCGGCGGCGCCGGACACTCGAGCCTGAGTCGGGCGCCGGTCCGCGGGTGGTCGAAGGCAAGCGCGCCCGCGTGCAGCGCCTGGCGCTTGAAGCGGCGCAACGTCGCGATCAGCTCATCGCGGGCGCCGCGCGGACGAACGAGGCGGCCGCCGTACACGGGATCGCCCAAGAGGGGGTACTTGAGGTGCGCCAGGTGCAGGCGTATCTGATGGGTCCTGCCGGTCTCGAGCTTCACCTTGAGCAAGGTATGGGCGCGGAAACGCTCGAGCACGCGGTAGTGCGTGACTGCGGGGCGGCCGTCCCGGCGCACGGCCATACGCAGCCGATCGCTGCGATGCCGGCCGATCGGCTCATCGACGGTGCCGCCGCCCGTCATCACGCCGACCGACACCGCGAGGTACTCGCGCGACACGGAGCGCGACACGAGTTGGCGGCTCAAGGCCGTGTGCGCCTCGAGCGTGCGTGCCACGACCAGAAGACCGCTGGTGTCCTTGTCGAGCCGATGAACGATGCCGGCCCGCGGCACCCCCGCGAGACTCGGATCCCGTCCGAGGAGCGCGTTCTGCAACGTATGACTCGGGTTGCCCGCCCCCGGATGCACCACCAGGCCCGCCGGTTTGTCCACCACCAGCACGTCCCGATCCTCGTGCACCACGGCGATCGCAATCGCTTCCGGCTGCACCTCGGCCGGCGGCGCTTCGACGGTCATGCGCACCTCGACGCGGGATCCCGCACTCACCATATCGCGGGGCTTGCACTTGAGCTTCCCGACCTGCACCTGTCCGGCGTCGATCCAGCCCTTGATGCGCGTGCGCGAATGCTCGGGCAGAAGCCGGGAGAGCGCGGTGTCCAGGCGCAAACCCGCCAATTCCTGCGGGATCTTGAGCTCGATGACCTGGAACTCCGCGTTCATGGGGCTACTCGAAGCTAGCGGCGGGGCATCGGGTATACTGCCGCGCTTCTTGGGGACCTCAAAAGCCATTGTAAGGAATCGGATGTGAGACTGCGTGATCTTAAACCCCTGGCCCGGGTTCTGCTCTTTGCCGCCGGCATGGCGCTGCTCGCCACCGGGTGCCGCAGCCATCGCAACGATGCCAAATCCGGTCCCGAGACGATCTACGCGCGCGCGCAAAAAGCCATGAAGAACTCGAGCTACGGCGAGGCCATCAAGCAGCTCGAGGCGCTGCAATCGCGCTTCCCATTCTCAGAGCCCGCCCGCCAGGCGCAGCTCGACCTCATTTACGCCTATTACAAGAACCGCGAGGTGGACCCGGCGATCGATGCAGCGGATACCTTCATCCGAGAAAACCCCACCAATCCGCGGGTCGACTACGCCTATTACATGAAAGGGCTGGTCTACTTCGAGCGCCAGGCGAATTTCCTCGAGCGCTGGTTCAACGTCGATCTCTCGCGGCGGCCGCCCCTCAATGCCAAGAAATCCTTCGAGGCACTCGACGATCTGGTGAAGAAGTACCCACACAGCCAGTACGTGGGGGATGCCCGCCAGCGGATGATTTTTCTGCGCAACCGGCTCGCCGATTTCGAGCTGTACGTGGCCCAGTACTATATGAGGCGCGGTGCCTACGTGGGCGCGCTCAATCGCGCGAAGTTCTGTATCGAGAACTACGACGGCGCCCCGGCGGTGCAAAGCTCGATGAAAATAATGGTTCTGGCCTATCGCAAGCTGGGCATGATGGACCTCGCGCAAAACGCGGAGCGCGTCTACGTCGACAATTACCCGGGCAGCGTCAACGACGTCCAGAAGAAGAAGTCCTGGTGGAGGCGGATTCTGTAGCGCGATCCCGTATCGCCTCGACGGACCCCCTCGCGCAAGGCGCTCAGCGCGAGGTCTGATAGCCGTTGGTAATCGGGTAGCGCCAATCGCGCCCGAACGCCCGGCCGCTCACCCGCACGCCGGGCGGTGCCTGGCGGCGCTTGTACTCGTTGCGTTTCACCAGATCGAGGATGCGCCCTACCGTCTTGCGGTCGAAGCCGCGCGCCGCGATTTGATCCACCGACAAGTCTTCCTCGATGAAGGCCTCGAGGATCGGATCGAGAAT
>JBEKVP010000027.1:0-12701 GCA_049513935.1 Steroidobacteraceae bacterium | reverse complement strand
ATTCGCCGCTGCTCGCATCATTCGCCGGACAGGTCGGTACCCCGGCGGCGCCCCCTGGGAATGCGCTGGCGCTCGCCTGCATGCGCGCGATCAGCTGGACCGGGGTGAGATTGTTGTTGACCGAACGCATGAGCGCCGCAATGCCGGACACGATCGGCGCGGAGAAGCTCGTGCCGAGGTTCTCGTTCGTCTCGTTGGTGTAGCCGTTCTCGCCGGGCACGGTGGTGCCTGCGTTCGTGGTCGTGTCGATGGACCTGAGGCAGTCGCCGGATGTCTGGACGCAATTGCCGGCGGGCGCCGCGATGGTCGCCTGCGATCCGAAGCTCGAATAACCGACCTTGGTGCCGACGTTGCGCAGGCCCACGACCGCGATCAGGCCGGGCACGAGCGTTGAGCAATTGGCGGGCGCCTCCACGGGCGCCGCGGCGCCCGGCGACCCGCCGTTGCCGGCCGAAGCGACCACCAGCGCGCCCATCTGCGTCACCTGCGCAAGGGCGGTTTCATAGTCGCTGGGGCAGCTGCCGCTGGCGCCCAAGCTCAGGTTGACGATATCGGCCGGATAGGGATTCGCAGGTACCGGCGAGCCGTCGGGATTCGTGACTGGCAACCCGACCGCCCATTCGACGCCTGCGATGATGTCCGAGTCGTAGCCGCCGCCCTTGCCGAGCGCGCGCACCGGCAAGATCCACGAGCCCCAGGTCATGCCCGCGATGCCGGCATCGTTGTTGGTGACGGCGCCAAATACGCCGACGACGCGCGTGCCGTGCCAGGAGCTCGGCGCCGCGGCGTCGCTCGCGAAGAGCGCGTTTTGCTGGTCGGTGGTATTGATCCAGTCGCCGGGATCCGACGGATCGGGGTCCCAGCCGTCACCGTCGTTGGCGATGAGAAACGTACCCAAGGCCGCGCCGGTGGTCGCGTTGTAATCCTGGCCCACGAAATCGTAACCGGGCAGAAGCCGACCGCCGAAACCAGCGCGCTCGAGGTCGGGATGATCGAAGCGCACGCCCGTATCGACGTCGGCGATCACCAGCCCTCTGCTGCCGGTGGTGATGGCCCAGGCCGAGACGGCATCCGTGGCCGACAAGTCCTCAGTCGTGTTGCCTTCCAATACGAGCGGCGTCGAGCTCGGCGTGTTCATGTACCACTGCCCGCTCGCCCCCTGGGAGGGTAAAAATAACGGATCGTTCGGCAGCACGCTGTGCGCGTGCCGGATCTGATCCGCTTCCGCGAACTTGACGGCGGCATCGGACCGGAGCTTTTTGAGCGCGGCCTCGACGTCGGCGCCATAGAGCGTCTTCGGCAAGAGGAGCACGTGCATGCTCGGGGTCACCTGGCGAGATCCGGCCACGGGGACCTCTGCGCGCTGCGCCAGCGCCAAGGCGTCGCGAGTGCTGGTCTGCGCTTGAATGACCCCTTCGCCGCGGACCTGCGGCCGAGCCGTGGTCTTGACCACCGCGCCGCCCGGGAGCGCTCGAAACCCCACGATCAGGCGGCTCGCCTCGGGCCCGATACTGATCGGCGGGCGGGGCACCGGGTTGTATTCGGCTGCCGCCTGCGCGTGCTCCGCCGGCACAGCACCGAGCGCGATACTCAGTGCAAAACCTGCCGCCACCATGAACTTTCCTGGCATAGAACGCGCTTTCGGACCTCGACGCCGCGGTATTCGCCGACCGCCAGCATCCAAGGCTAATCGGTTCTCGAGAGGCGCAGCTTGCCCAGTTTCGTGAAATGCGAACTGCGACCGCAAACCCGCGATCCAAGGGAGACGCGGGCCTGAAAGTCCGGCCGGCTCGTCGGCGGATGGCGACAGCGCCGCAGCGCGGCACCCGGCCAGCGGGTAGAATGAACGGCAGAGCCAACGCAAATTCCGAGGGGTAGATTGATGACTTACGATAATCGACAGTTTTATATCGACGGCGCCTGGGTCGATCCGGTCGAGGCCAAGGAATTCAAGGTCGTCAATCCCGCCACGGAGGAAGTCGCCGGGGTTATCTCCCTGGGCGGTCCGAAGGATGTGGACCGCGCGGTGGCCGCCGCACGGCGCGCCTTCGATAGCTACTCGCGCACCACTCCTGCCGAGCGGCTCGCACTGCTCGAACGCGTCCTTGCCGCGTATAACGCCCACTACGACGAGATTGCCCAGGCGATCTCCACCGAGATGGGCGCGCCCATCTCGCTCGCCAAGGGCTCTCAGACGCGCATCGGCGTGGGTCACATCAGCGCCATGATCGAGGTCTTGAAGACCTTCCAGTTCGAGGAGCGGCGCGGAACCACGCGGCTGGTCCAAGAGCCCGTCGGCGTGTGCGCGCTCATCACGCCGTGGAACTGGCCCATGAACCAGGTGGCGGCGAAGGTCGTTCCCGCGCTCGCGGCCGGCTGCACCATGGTCTTGAAGCCATCCGAATACTCTCCGCTCAGCGCGATCCTCTGGGCCAAGGTCATGCACGAGGCGGGGGTGCCCGCGGGCGTGTTCAATCTGATCAACGGTGATGGCCCGGGCGTCGGCGCGCCCCTCTCCTCGCACCCCGAGATCGACATGGTCTCCTTCACCGGATCGACGCGCGCGGGCACCGAAGTCGCGAAGAACGCGGCCGCCTCGGTGAAGCGCGTACACCAGGAGCTCGGCGGCAAATCGCCCAACGTGCTGCTCGACGACGCCGACTTCGAGCGCGCGGTCAAGCGCAGCGTGCTGCACGTCTACCAAAACTCCGGGCAGTCGTGCAACGCACCGACGCGCATGCTCGTGCCCGCCTCCAAGCTCGCCGAGGTCGAGGCGATCGCGCGGCGCGTTACGGCCGAGGTGGTGGTCGGAGATCCCAAGTCGGAGAAGACCACGGTGGGACCGCTGGTCTCCAAGGTTCAGTTCGATCGGGTCGAGCGCTACATCGAGAAGGGCATCGCGGAAGGCGCCAGGCTCGTGGCCGGCGGCACCGGCCGCCCGGATGGCCTCGCCAAGGGCTACTACGTCAAGCCCACCATTTTTTCCGGCGTGCGCAACGACATGACCATCGCGCGCGAGGAGATCTTCGGGCCCGTGCTGTGCATCCTGCCGTACGAGACCGAGGAGCAGGCGGTGCAGATCGCGAACGACACGCCCTACGGCCTCGCGGCTTATGTCTGGTCGAAGGACAACGTCCGTGCGCGCCGCGTCGGCGGCCGCATCCGCGCGGGCCAGGTCGCCTTGAACGGTGCGTCGGGCGACATGCAGACGCCGTTCGGCGGCTTCAAAATGTCCGGCAACGGCCGCGAGTACGGCGAGTTCGGCTTGCGCGACTTCTTGGAGGTGAAGGCGGTGATCGGCGTCGACGCTGCCTGACCGGATGGCGGCCGAGGGCGCCGTTCTACGGCTCGAAAATCTGAGTAAGCGGTATCGTCGCGACCGGCCGCCGATATTCGAGCACCTGAGCCTTGACCTGAGGCGCGGCGAGTACCTCGCCATCATGGGCGAGTCGGGTGTGGGCAAGTCAACGTTGCTCAATCTGCTCGCCGGCCTCGATGAGCCCGACACCGGCCGAGTCTGGCTCGAGGATGTGGATCTGTGCGCGCTGGACGACGACGCGCGCACGCTGCTGCGCCGCCGGGCGGTCGGGTTCGTGTTCCAAGCATTCCACGTGTTGCCCTATCTCACCGTCGAGCAGAACGTGGCGCTGCCTCTGCAGCTCGCAGGCGCGCCGGCCGCGGAGCGCGCGCAGCGCACCGCGGACATGCTCGGCGCCGTCGGGCTCGCCGCCTCGGCCAACGCCTTTCCGCGCGAGCTCTCGGGGGGCGAGGTCCAGCGGATCGCGATCGCGCGTGCCCTGGTGCACCGGCCGAGGCTCGTGCTCGCGGATGAACCGACGGGGAACCTGGATGCGCGCACCGCGGTGCAAACGCTCACACTCCTGCGCGACCAGATCAAGGCGAACGCCGGCGCCGGCGTACTCATCACCCACTCGAGAGCCGCCGCGGACACCGCCGACCGCATTCTTGTGCTGGATGCATCGGGGCTGAGGCCCTTGACCGCTTGAGCGCGGCGCGAAACCGCCGCGCGTTCCTAGTCTGGCGAGTTCTCTTGCTCTCGCAGCTGCGCGAGCAGCCCGGGCGGCTTTGCGTCACCGTGCTCGCGATCGCGCTGGGAGTGGCGCTCGGCGCGGCGGTCTACCTCGTCAACAGCGCCGCTCTCAACGAGTTCGGGCTGGCGACCAAAAGACTGGTCGGCGAGGCGGACGTCGTGGTGCGCGGTCCGCGCGAAGGGTTTGCGGAGAGCCTGTTCACCGAGCTCGCGCGGGATCCGGCGGTGCGTCTGGCGAGCCCGGTGCTCGAGCTCGAGGTCGCACTCCCCGGCAGCCGCGACACCCTCAAGGTCTTGGGCCTCGATCCGTTCCGCGCCGCCGCCTTGCAGCCGGCTCTGATCGCGGAGGTCGAAGCCGGCGCCCTCGAGCTGTTTCAGCCCGGCTCCATCATCTTGAGCAGCGCCGCCGCCCTCGAACTCGGATTGAAGCGCGGCGACTCGCTGCGAATCCTGGTCGGCAATACACCGCGCGCGCTGCGCGTCATCGGCGTTCTCTCCGAAGGCTCCTACAGCCAGGCGCTCGGGATCATGGACATCGCCTCGGCGCAATGGCTTTTCGAGCGGCTCGGCCGCTTGAATCGCATCGACCTCCGATTGAACGCCGGCGTCGATGTCGAGGCCTTCCGCGCCGGATTGAAGCAGCGCCTGCCGGCCGGAACGCTCGCGGTGGCGCCGCAAGTCGAGCGCGATCGCGCGCTGACCGTCACGCGGGCCTACCGCGTCAATCTCAACATGCTGGCGCTCGTTTCCTTGTGGACCGGCGCGTTCCTCGTGTTCTCCACGCAAGCCTTATCGGTGCTGCGACGGCGTCGAGCGCTCGGTCTGTTGCGCGCGCTCGGCGCCACGCGCAGCGAGCTCGAGCTCGCCCTGATCGGCGAGGGAGCCGTGCTCGGTCTCGCAGGCTCGCTCCTCGGCGTGTTGCTCGGCGCATTGTCCGCCGCCGCCCTCTTGCGGCTCTTGAGCGGCGATCTCGGCAATGGTCAGCTGCATGCAGCAGGCGCCGTGCTCTATGCCGCGCCCTCGAGCCTGTTCGGGTTCTTGGGGATCGGCACGGTCGTGGCCGGCGCGGGCGCCTGGCTGCCCGCGCGCGCCGCCGCGCGCCGCGCGCCCGCGCTGGCGCTCAAGGGCGGCGATTTGGATCCGGGCGCGGCTGCGGTCCGGGGATCGATCGTGGGCGTCGCGCTCTTGGCGCTGGGCGCGCTGTTCGCGACGCTGCCTGCCGTCGGCGGCCTTCCGCTGTTCGGCTACGCGGCCATCGCATCCCTCCTGTTCGGCGCCGTGTTGCTCGTGCCGGTGTTGACGGTGCGAATTCTGCGGCTCGCGCCGCGCGTCGGCCGCGTGGTTGCGGACACCGCGCTCGCGCAGCTCAAGGACAATATCGGCCTCTCCACGTTGAGCCTCGCATCCATCATCGTGAGCTTCAGCTTGATGGTTGCCATGGCGATCATGGTGTATTCGTTTCGCGTGTCGTTCGATCACTGGCTAGGCAAGCTCCTGCCCGCGGATCTGCAGCTGCGCGAGCCGCTCGGCAACGACACGGCGTACTGGTCTCCCGGCGAGCAAGCCGCGGTGGCAGCAATCCCTGGCGTCTCCCGCGCGGAGTTCCGGCGCACGCGCACGCTCCTCATGGATCCGTCGCGACCCGCGGTCGCGTTGATTGCGCGCTGCGCGACCCCGGCCGAAACCGCCGGCGAGCTTCCCTTGATGCAGAGTCTTCCAATGGGGACGCGCAGCGGCCCCGATCGCGTCGGCGCTGATCGCGGCCCGGCCGATCGCGGCCCGGCCGATCGCGGCCCGGCCGATCGCGGCCACGACCGGCCCGCCTGGATCTCGGAAGCGGTCCAGGATCTCTACGGCTACCGGCTCGGCGATCCCATCGATCTGCCGCTTTTGGGGCGCATGCAACGCTTCACGGTCCAGGGCGTGTGGCGCGACTACGCGCGCGCCTTCGGCGCCGTGGTCATCACTCGCACCGACTACATCGCCGCCACCGGCGATCGCAACGCGAACGAGGGATCCCTCTGGCTCGGCGCGGGCACGACGGCAGCCGCGACGGAGGCCGCGTTGCGCGCCGCCTTGGGCACCGCGCCCGAGATCCTCACGAGCACGGCGCTGCGCGAAAAGTCCCTCAAGATATTCGACCGGGCGTTTACGATCACCTATGCGCTCGAGGCCATCGCGGTGCTCATCGGCCTCATGGGCGTGAGCTTTGCCGCGAGCTCGACCGCGCTTGCGCGCCGCGCGGAGTTCGGGATGCTGCGGCACCTCGGGATGCTGCGCCGGCAGGTGGTCGGCATGCTGGCGAGCGAGGGTATCCTGATGAGCACTGTGGGGGTGGTGTACGGCCTCGCGCTCGGCGTCGGCCTGAGCCTGGTGCTGGTATTCGTCGTCAATCGCCAGTCGTTCAACTGGAGTATCGATCTCGCCGTGCCGGTCTGGCAGCTCCTGCTTCTGTCCGTCACCTTGATCGCGGCTGCGGCGGTCACCGCCGTCTGGAGCGGCCGCGCCGCCATGAACCAGGATACGGTGCGCGCCGTCCGGGAGGACTGGTGAGCGCGGCGCGCGCCGCGTGGCTGGCGCGCGCCGCGCGGACGCCCTGCGTAGCGGCCGTAGCGCTGCTCGGCTGCCTGCTGTCAACGGCCGGCGCACCCGCGCAGTCCGCCGCTTACGCCCCGGTGCTTCCCGGTCATTCGCTCGAATTCCCCGCCGACTACGGCAGCCATCCGCAATTTCGCACCGAGTGGTGGTACGTCACCGGCTGGCTCGAGACGCGAACCGGCGAGCCCCTCGGATTCCAGATCACTTTCTTTCGCACGCGACCCGCTATCGACGAGGCCAATCCGAGCGCGTTCACGCCGAGCCAACTCCTGATCGCGCACTGTGCGCTCAGCGATCCCAAGCGCGGACGCTTGTGGCGAGACCAGAGCATCCGGCGCGCCGGCTTGGGGCTCGCGCAAGCCGCGGTCGGCGACACCGACGTGACGCTCGACCGCTGGACGCTCAAACGCGAGGGCGACGGCTACCTCGCGGCAATCGATGCGGAAGACTTCGCGCTGCACCTGAAGCTCATCGCGACCCAGCCTCCGTTGCGGAACGGTGATGCGGGAGTGAGCCGCAAGGGCTCGGCGCCGCAGGCTGCAAGCTACTACTACAGTCTGCCGCACCTGCGCGTCGCGGGCTCGGTCGAACGCGACGGCCGATCGGACGCGGTGACCGGCGAAGCCTGGTTCGACCACGAGTGGTCGAGCGAGTATCTCGAGGCCGGTGCGGTGGGCTGGGACTGGATCGGCATCAATCTCGCCGACGGCGGAGCGCTGATGGCGTTCCGCATCCGCGGATCGGGCGGAGAGTCCCGTTGGGCAGGCGCGACGCTGCGTGCCTCCGACGGCACGACCGAGATCCTCGGCCCGGCCGAGGTACAGTTCGCTCCGTTGCGCAGCTGGACCTCGCCGCGCACCGGCACCCGCTATCCGGTCGAGTGGCGGGTCAGAGTGGGATCTCGCGAGTTCAAGCTCACGCCGTTGATGGACGATCAGGAAAACGACACGCGCCTATCGACCGGGGCGGTCTATTGGGAGGGAGCCGTCCGTGCCTACGAAACGAACCGCCAGGTCGGGCGCGGTTATCTCGAGCTCACCGGCTACGGCGAGGCGCTGCACCTGCGATAAAAAAGACATGCCTGGTACAATCCAAGGTGATCGAAGTCCGCGGGGGAAAACCGGCTTTTACTGCCCATCGGTTTCTACGGCGGGCGTGTCATGAAGTTTTTTTCGAGCGAGAACCAACAGTAAATGCCCCGCGACCCACGCTTCAACATCTTGTTCGAGCCGGTCAAGGTCGGCCCGCTGACGGCTAAAAACCGCTTCTTTCAGGTGCCTCATTGCAACGGCATGGGCTATGCCAAGCCGCGCGCGCATGCCGAGATGCGCGGTGTCAAAGCCGAGGGTGGGTGGGCCGTGGTGAGCACTGAGGAAGTCGAAATCCACCCCTCGAGCGACCTCTCGCCGTATATCGAGGGGCGCTTGTGGGACGATTCCGACATCCCGCCACTCGAAATGATGACACAGGCGGTGCATCGGCACGATGCGCTCGCGGCCATCGAGCTCGTGCACGCGGGCATGAACGCCGCGAATCTCTATTCGCGCGAGGTCTCCCTCGCCCCGAGCGCCATTGCGACGTCCGCGAACTACTCGCCCACCCAGGCTCGCGCCATGTCGAAGTCCGACATCCGCGCGTTTCGCACCTGGCACCGGCAGGCCGCGCTGCGCGCGCGCCGCGCCGGGTTCGACATCATCTATGTATACGCCGCCCATAGCCTGTCGCTGCCGATGCATTTCCTGCAGCGGCGCCACAATCACCGGTCCGATGAGTACGGCGGAACCCTCGTGAACCGGGCGCGTTTGCTGCGCGAGCTGATCGAAGACACCAAGGAGGCGGTCGGGGCCGACTGCGCCGTCGCGGTCCGCTTCGCGGTCGATGAGCTGCGCGGCGCCGACGGCATCGAGGCGGCCGGCGAGGGCCGCGAGCTCGTCGCGATGCTCGCGGAGCTCCCGGACCTGTGGGACGTGAACGTGAGCGATTGGGCGCACGATTCGCGCACCTCGCGATTCGCCGCGGAAGGCTATCAGGAGGATTTTGTGCGTTTCGTCAAGACGGTGACGAGCAAGCCCGTCGTCGGGGTCGGCCGTTTCACCTCCCCGGACGCGATGGTCTCGCAGATCCGCCGCGGCGTATTGGATTTCATCGGCGCCGCGCGCCCCTCGATCGCCGACCCGTTCCTGCCCCGCAAGATCGAAAACGGCGACCTCGACGACATCCGGGAGTGCATCGGCTGCAACGTGTGCGTGAGCGGCGACTATACGATGACGCCGATCCGCTGCACGCAAAACCCCACCATGGGCGAGGAGTGGCGCAAGGGCTGGCACCCCGAGAAGATCCCGCCCCGCGAGGGCGACGACGATTTTCTCATTGTCGGCGCCGGCCCGGCCGGCCTCGAGTGCGCGAGATTTCTCGGACGGCGCGGCCACACCGTGCATCTGGTCGACGCACAGGTCGAGCTCGGCGGACGCGTGACGCGCGAAGCCCGCCTGCCGGGTCTCGCCGCGTGGGCGCGGGTGCGCGACTACCGCCTCGGCCAGTTGCTCAAACTGGGCAATGTCGAGATTCTGCGCGGCAGCGCGGTCACTGCGGAGCATGTGCTGGAGTTCGCCGCCAAACGCGTGGTGCTCGCCACCGGCGCGAGCTGGCGGCGCGACGGCGTCGGCCGCACCCACCCCCTCCCCCTGCCGGACTTCGAGCGTGCAGGCCAGGTGTTCACGCCCGACGATGTCATGGACGGCAAGCGCCCGGCGGGACCGGCCCTCGTATTCGACGACGATCACTACTACATGGGCGGCGTGATCGCCGAGAAGCTGCGCCGCGAGGGGCTCGAGGTGATTCTCGTCACGCCGGCGGAACGGGTGTCGGCATGGACGGTCAATACGCTGGAGCAGTACGCTATCCAGCGTCATCTGCTCGAGCTCGGGGTTCGCGTCATGACGAGCACTCATTTGGCGGCGTACAACGGCGAGGAGGCGACGCTCGAATGCGTGTACACGGGCCGGCGTGTAGGGCTCGCCGCGGCAGCCATTGTGACCGTCACCTCGCGCACCCCCCACGATGAATTGGCCGCGGTGCTCGCGGCGAGCCCCGAGGCACTCGGCGCGACGGGCATCGTCTCGGTCGTTTCGATCGGCGATTGCTTCGCGCCGAGCACGATCGCTGCGGCCGTGTACGCCGGCCATCGCTACGCGCGCGAGTTCGATCAGCCGGAGACGGACGGCGTCGCCTTCAAGCGCGAGCTTCTCCAAATTTGACCGGAGGCACTCCATGAGAATCGGTTTTGTGGGTCTCGGAAACATGGGCGCAGCGATAGCGGCCAACCTTAAGCGCGCGGGTCACGAAGTGGCGGTCTGGAACCGCTCGGCGCAGAAGGCCCAGAGCCTGCTCGAGCAAGGTGCCCTGCCGGCGAAGAGCCCGCGCGCCGCCGCGTCCGAGCGTGAGATCGTGATGACCATGCTCGCCGATGATGCGGCGCTCGACCAGGTCCTCGCGGGGGACGAGGGTCTACTCAACGGACTGGGGCGCGGCGCCCTGCACGTCTCGCTGAGCACGATCTCCGTTGCCGCAGCCGAGCGCGCCGCGAGCCTGCATGCCGAGCGCGGACAACGCTTCTTGAGTGCGCCGGTATTCGGGCGCCCCGAGGCCGCCGCGGCCGCCAAGCTCTTCGTCGTGGCCGCTGGGGCGCGCACCGCGTTCGACGCCGCAAATCCGCTGCTCGGCGCGATCAGCCAACGGGTTTTTTACATCGGCGAGACGCCTTCCGCGGCCAATCTGGTCAAGCTCTGCGGGAATTTCGCCATCCTCTCCGCCATCGAGACGATGGCCGAGGCGATGACTCTCGCAGAGAAGGGCGGCGTATCGAAAAAGCAGCTGTTCGAGATCCTCACAGGCACGTTGTTCGACTGCCCCTTGTACCGCAATTACGGGGCCGCGCTGGTCGAGGAGCGATTCAAGCCCGCAGGCTTCGCCGCGCCGCTTGGCCTCAAGGACATGCGCCTCGTGAGCCAGGCGGCGGACGCGCTGCGCGTGCCGATGCCCGTCCTGAATGTGCTGCACGACCATCTGCTGCAGACCATCGGTACGGAGGGCGAGGATATCGATTGGTCGGGCATCGCGCGCACGGTCGCGAGGAACGGCGGAGTGCGCTAACGGCGGGCGTGCCGGGGATCACTTGAACCGATACTTCGCCTGAAAGCCGACCGTGAACGGCAAGTTGTCCGCGGGGATCGGCGGAATCAGGATGAGGTTCAAGCCGAATCGCCCGAACTGGGTCATGGCCGCGGGCGCGAGCACGGGACCCGTATGGTTATTTTCCCCGCCGAGGCCAAATTTACCGTAGTTATAGCCCGAGATGATTCCGCCCATGACGCTCAGGCGAAACCAGCCCCAGTGCGCGAACCCTGGCGCGTAGACCGCGCCCGCGTAGAACGAGGGTCGGTCGAGCGAGTTTCTGAAGTAGCCGGCCGACGCGGCCCACTGCGGCGTGAACCAGCACTCGAGGCCCGCGCCGGGATTCACCTCATCGAAATGCCTGTAGGGATGGATGTGATAGGAACCCAGCATGAGGTCGGCCCACCAGCCGTCCTTGCATGGGGCCGCGGCGAGCGCCCTCTCCCGGTGGGTGGGCAGCGCCGCCAGCACGATCAAACCCAGAATGGCGCCGAAGCGCAGCGAACGCGATTCTCCCGGCCGCATCTACCGGCAGCCGCCGCAAGCGTCTATTAAAGAGCGAATCTCGCACATCCGGCGCGTATTGTACGGGATGACTTCGCGCGGCTACGATACCGGCGTCCCACTTGTCTCGAGGTTCGGGCATGAGCGGCGAGAGTTCCTTTCGCACCTTTCGGGATTTCTACCCGTTCTATCTGAGCGAGCACGCGAACCGCACGTCGCGCCGGCTACACTTCACCGGGACCAGCATCGCGGCCCTGCTCCTCATCGCAGCCTTGCTGACGCGCGTGTGGTGGCTTGCGGCGGCGGCTTTCATCCAGGGTTATGCGTTCGCTTGGGTGGGACATTTTTTCTTCGAGCACAACAAGCCCGCGACGTTCAAGCACCCCTGGCTCTCGCTCATGGGGGACTGGCGGCTGTGGTGGGAGATCCTCACCGGCAAAATGCGGTTGTGACGCCCCCGCCGTCGCTACCAGGAATAGGCGAGCGAGAGCGCGAGTACGTGCTGAACGCGTCTTTGCGTGATCGGACTCTCGCTCGCGCTCCCCAACAGCCGGTTCACCGCCGTGTCCGCGTTGATGAACCAATGTTGCGTGAGGAACAGCGTGCCGCTGAAGCCGAATCCCGCCGCATCCGCTCCCGCGTGCGCGTCGTAGACCGGATAGCCGGAAGCTTCGGACTGCGTCGTGGTTACCCCGAACACCTTTTGCATGTAGCGGTGATCGGCGTAGGTGAACGACGGCCCGGCGAACATGATCAACTTTTGGGAGCTTCCGGGGAGCGGCAGAAACGCATCGAGGTCCGCCTGCATTCCGTCGGCGCCGCCCAGAATCTGGCGCACGTCGGCGCGCACCACCAGGGGGAAGCTCTTAGAGACCGCGTAGGAGAAGAACGCCTTGATCGCGGGCGCCCGCTTGATGTCCCCGAGGCCCTCGAGGTGGCCGACATCGTTCGATACCAGACGCCCGAGGTCGTAGCACAGCGCCAGGCCGCCGCGGTAATGGTCCCCGTGCAGCAAGTTCAGCCCGAGACCCTCACCCACCGAGGCAAACGCAAAATCCTTGTATCTGATGTTGATGACCGGACCGCCCTGCGTACGCGTGAGCGACGCGCCGTCGTACAGCGGTTTGTACTCGGCCCCGCCCCCGAGTACGGTGCGCCACTCGGGCACATTCGGCTCGAACAGCTTCTCCAGGGCAACGCCGCCCGAATATTGCCACTCCTGCAGGGGAGAAGGTGTTTGGGACCACGCGCGGCCCGGGAGGCAAACCGACACAATCAGCGCCGAATAGACTAGCCTTCGTGCCGCGATACCCGCTTTGAATAAATTGCAGAACATCGCCAAAATCGATCGCTTCCTCGATGACCGGTCTATCCT
>JBEKVP010000026.1:0-12718 GCA_049513935.1 Steroidobacteraceae bacterium | reverse complement strand
TCCGGCGGCGTGGGTACCTCACAAGGGCCCACGCCGTTTTTTATGCTCGATAGCTTCGCTAAGCTGTGCAATATCCGCGGCGCCCCGCGGTCCAAACCGGACACACCCGTGAAAGAGGATCTGCTCATGCCGATCGAACGCCTGCATGCGGGACCGCGAATGTCTCAGGTCGTCATCCACAACAAGATCGTGTACCTCGCCGGTCAGGTCGCCGCCAAGGCTCGCGGCAAAAATGTCACCGAGCAAACGAAGGAGGTGCTCGCCACGCTCGACGCGCTCCTCAAGGAGGCCAAGACTGACAAGAGCCGGGTGCTATCGGCCACGATCTGGCTGAGCAACATGGCGACCTTTGCGGAAATGAATAAAGTCTGGGACGAATGGGTCGTGCCGGGCGCGACGCCGGCGCGCGCCACGGTCGAGAGCGCAAAGCTCGCATCGTCGGAATACAAGATCGAGATCGCGGTCATCGCCGCCCAGCCCTGAGGGCGCTACGGCCGGGCTCCAAGCCTTAGGTCAGCGCTCGAATTTCGTCGACAGAATGATCGAGGAGGTCGTGCGCTCGACGCCGTCGAGAACGCCGATGCGATCGATCACGGTGTCCATTTCGGCGACGGAAGCGGCGGCGGCTATCGCGATCAAGTCGACGTCGCCGCTCACCGAGTGCAGCACGCGCACCTCTGCGATGGCCTGCAGCGCCGCAATGACGGCGCGCGCCTCTTTCGGCCCCACTTTGATCATTACGTGCGCGCGCACCGCTCCGAAGTCATGCTCCGGCGCCAGGCGCACGCCATACCCAGTGATCACCCCCCGCTTCTCCAGCCGTTCGATTCGGCTTTGAACGCTGGTCCGAGACCGGCCGACCAGGCGCGCCAGCTCGGCGGTGGATGCGCGCCCGTTCTCGCGCAGCGCGGAAATCAGCCTCTGATCGATTCCGTCCATACGATTCGCCTACTTTGACCTGCGTATTGTCGCTAATATACCTTAAAATTCACTAAATTGACCCTGCCTTTCGCCGGGTAGATGGGCGAGAATACTCAAGATCAGGACGACTGTTGTTTTGAGGGAGTGATATGGACTCGGTAGCCATCGTCGGCGCAGGCAAAATCGGCTCGATGATCGCAGAGCTCCTGGTGAGCTCGCGCGACTATGCGGTCACCGTCGTCGACCGCTCGCAGCGGCAGCTCGACCGGCTCGAGACGGCGGCGGCAGTCACCAAAGTGGCCGCTGACATCGCGAATCGGGATGCCCTGCAGAAGATCCTCGCGGGCAAGTACGCGGTGCTGAGCGCGGCGCCCTATCAGAGCACGCGCTTGATCGCCGAGGCGGCCAAGGCCGCCGGCGCCCACTACCTCGATTTGACCGAGGACGTGGCGAGCACGCGCGTGGTGAAGCAGCTCGCCGCCGGCGCCCGCACGGCGTTCATTCCCCAATGCGGTCTCGCCCCGGGCTTCATCACCATCGTCGCGAGCGACCTGGCCTCTCACTTCGACGAGCTGCAAGAGGTGCGCATGCGCGTCGGCGCTTTGCCGAAGTTTCCTTCCAACGCGCTCAACTACAACCTGACGTGGAGCACGGATGGCGTCATCAACGAGTATTGCGAACCTTGCGAAGCCATCGTCAACGGTCAACTCCGCGAGACGCAGGCGCTCGAGGAGCTCGAGGAGTTCTCGCTCGACGGGGTGCTCTACGAGGCCTTCAACACGTCCGGCGGTCTCGGCACCCTGTGCGAAACGTTGGCGGGCCGGGTGCGGAATCTCAATTACCGCACCATCCGCTATCCCGGCCATGCGGCCATCATGAAAGCGTTGCTCAACGATCTGCGGCTGCGCGATCGGCGCGAGCTGCTCAAGGATATCCTCGAGAACGCGGTCCCGGTAACCCTCCAGGACGTCGTCATCATCTTCGTGACGGTGAGCGGCATGCGCGGCGGCCAGCTCGTTCAGGAAACTTACGCCAACAAGATCTACTCGGCCCCGGTGGGCGGCCGCGTGCGCAGCGCCATTCAAATCACCACCGCCGGCGGCATTTGCGCCGTGCTCGATTTGCTGCGCCTCAAGCAACTGCCGCAATCCGGCCTCATCCGACAGGAAGAAATCGGCCTCGCGCCATTTCTCGCCAATCGATTCGGCCGCTGCTACGCGATTCCTTCCGTGGCGGCGTCGAACGCCGCCTGACCGTCGCGCGCTTTGACGAAATCGGCGATGTCCGAGAGCGTCGCCGCGCGCCTGCGCGCAGGCAGGCTGAGCGCCCCGACGGTGTCGCCGTGTCCGATCTCGGAGTACAGCTTCAGGGCCACCGGCACGCCGAGGGCGCCGAGCGCGGCGGCGAGATTGCGCGAATTCCACGGCGATACCAGACCGTCCGTCGCTCCATGGATCAGCAGCATCGACGGCGCGCCGCGACGCACGAAGTTGATCGGCTGGGATCGCGGATAGAGCTCGGGCGGTCCGAACATATCCTGAACGTCCGCCTCGCGCAGCGGCAGAAAATCGTACGGACCGGAGAGTCCGATCATGCCGGCGATCGGCGGAGCGCCGGGCCCGAGCGCGGCGAAATAACGCGTATCGAGCGAGAGCAGCGCAGCGATGTGCGCGCCCGCCGAATGTCCCATGAGGTAGAGCCGGCGGGGATCCGCCTCGAAGACCGCCGCGTGTTCCGCGGCCCACAGAGCGGCGCGCGCCGCATCGTCCATGAAGCCCGGCATCTTTACTTGCGGGTAGCGCCGATAGTTGACGATCATCGTGGCGTATCCGAGCTCCGCCAAGGCCGATCCGACGAATCGGTACTCGGCTTTGTCGCCCGAGCTCCATCGCCCGCCGTGCCAGAACACCACGAGCGGCGCGGGCGACGATGCCGGCTTGTCGGGCAAGTAGACATCGAGCCGATGCCTCGGGTCGGGGCCGTAAGCCAAGTCCGTGCGCCGCCGGTAGGGACCGAAGAAGGCGGGCACGTTGGCTGCCGTGAAGGCGAGCTTGAGGAGGCCCTCGGTCGCGGCCCACTTCAATTGCGCCCCGGCGCTGCGCGACCCCATGAGCCCTCTATCGCCTCAAGATATGGGTGATGCGGCCTGCCGCGTCAATGAGGCCGTGCTGCTCGAGCCAGCGCCGCGCATCCTCGGCATCCTCGGCGAACCACTTCGCTGCGCTTCCCAGCCGGAAGCTGTAGCCCCAGTCGTCCATGTCGCGGCACAGCCGCGCGGCGCCGGCCTCGGCGAGCGATTCCGCCATCAGGATCTGCAGGTAGCAAACGGCACTCTCTTCCGCGTCGTCGCCACCGGCATCGGTGTCGAGTCCGGCGCGGCGCTCGGGGGTCATGCAGACGAAGTGGGCGCCCTCGTGCAGCACGGAATGCAGCGGCGTATCGAGGCGCGCGTAGATTTTCGAGCCGATCAAGCCGGCCTCGCGTTCGCCCCAATACGAGCCGGGGATCACTTGATCGGGCGCCACCAGGACGAGATCCAACCCGTACCGCTCCAAGAGCAGCCCGAGCTCGACGCGGCCAATGGCATTGAGAAGAAGCACACCAGTCGCGGCCGCTATTTGAGACTCGTGAGCCGATGCATCGCCATGGTCGCCAGATCGCGAGCCATCTGCGCGCGCAAAATGTCCGCCTCGTGCTCCTTCGCGAGCAAGACGTTCTCCTCGAAGCTGTAATCCTTCGACAGGGTAATCTCCTGCGGCGCCAGCAACTGCGAATCGGGGCCCTTCACGTCGAAGGCCACCGTGTACCTTAGCTCGTAGTCCGTTGGAATGTTTCGCGTCGACACCGAGAGCGTGCGCTGCTCGACGAAATCCTTGGTGACCTCGATGGTCGCGGTCGCATCCTGCCTCCCCACCTGCAGGAGAGCGCCCCGAGCTTTAAGCTGATGCTCGAACTCGCGCGCGAAATCCGTGTAGGGATCTTTCACCGACAGATACGGACGCTTAAGGACGGGCGGGAGCTTCTCGCTGCCCGCGAGGCGAAATCCGCACGCGCCGAGAGCGAGCATTGCGGCGGCTGCGAGAGCCGCGGCGGTGAGAGCTCCGGTCGTGGCAGCGGTCCCGCGCACGCGCATCGCTAGACGACCACGTTGACGAGCTTGCCGGGCACGACGATCACTTTGCGCACGGCGCCCGCGCCGACGAATTTTTGCACGTGCGGATCGGCCAGCGCGGCGGTGCGCACTTGGGCCTCGCTCGCGCCGGCGGGGACGGTGATCCGCGCGCGCAACTTGCCGTTCACCTGCACCACGATCTCCACCGTCGATTGCTCGAGCGCGGCTGCGTCCACCGCCGGCCACGGCTCCTCGATGAGCGCCCTCGAGTGCCCGAGCGCGTGCCACATCGCATGAGTCGCGTGCGGGATGATGGGCGAGAGCGCGATCACGGCGATTTCCAGCGCCTCCTGCATCACGGCGCGATCCTGCGGCGCGCTCTGCGCGAACTTGGACAGCGAGTTGAGCAGCTCCATCACCGCCGCAATCGCCGTGTTGAAAGTGCGGCGGCGGCCGATATCGTCGGTCACTTTGGCGAGCGTATGGTGCGCCAGGCGCCGGACCGCGCGCTGCGGCTCGGTGAGCCCGCTCTTCTCGAGCGGCGCGGCCGCGCCGTCCGCGACGTGCTCGTGCACGATTTTCCACAGACGCTTGATGAAGCGGAACGCACCCTGCACGCCCTCGTCCGACCACTCGAGCGTCTGCTCGGGGGGCGCCGCGAACATGGTGAACAAACGCGCCGTATCGGCGCCGAACTCATCCACCAAGGCCTGCGGGTCGACGCCGTTCTTCTTCGATTTCGACATGGTAACCACGCCGCCCGACTCCACCTCGTACCCGTCCACGCGCGACACGGCAACGCGGTGCAAGTGCTCGTCGAGCTTGATCTCGACCTCCGCGGGACTTATGTATTCGCTGCGGCCGGACTCGGTCTTGCGCAGAAACGCTTCGTTCAACACCATGCCCTGTGTGAACAGGTTGGCGAACGGCTCTTTGAATGCCACCGACCCGAATTCATGCAGCACGCGCGTCCAGAAGCGCGCATACAAGAGGTGCAGTATCGCGTGCTCGATGCCGCCGATGTATTGGTCCACCGGCAGCCAGTAGTGCACGCGCGAGTCGAGCATCGAGCGGTGGTTGTCGTTGCACGCATAGCGCAGGAAGTACCAGGAAGAATCCACGAAGGTGTCCATCGTGTCGGTCTCGCGCCGTGCCGGGCCGCCGCAGCGCGGACACGTGCAGGCGAGAAAGGCCTCGTCCTTCAACAACGGATTGCCGCTGCCGTCCGGCACCAGGTTCTCGGGCAACAGCACCGGCAATTGGTCGTCCGGCACGGGCACCGTGCCGCAGGCGGCACAATGAATCATCGGGATCGGGCAGCCCCAGTAGCGCTGGCGCGAGATGCCCCAATCGCGCAGGCGCCACGTCGTTTGCATCTCGCCCAATCCGAGCTGCGCAAGGTCGCCGGCCACGGCGGCAGTCGACGCATCGAACTCGAGCCCGTCGTATTTTCCGGAATTGACGCAGCGGCCGCGCTCGCTGTACCAGGGCTGCCAGGCATGCGCGGAATACTCGCGCCCCGCGACATCGATGACCTGCTTGATCGGCAGGTGATATTTCTTCGCGAACTCGAAATCCCGCTCATCGTGCGCCGGCACACCCATCACGGCGCCTTCACCGTAGCTCATGAGCACGTAGTTGCCGACCCAGACGGGGACCGCGTCGCCGCGCAGCGGATGGCGCACGGAGATGCCCGTCGGCATGCCCTTTTTCTCTTGTGTGGCGAGCTCCGCCTCGATCGCCGGACCGCGCCTGCATTCCTCCAGGAAGGCGCCGAGGTGCGGGTTGCCCTTCGCTGCGTGCTGCGCGAGCGGATGCTCGGCGGCGACGGCGCAGAAGGTCACGCCCATCACGGTGTCGGCGCGCGTGGTAAAGGCGTACATCACTCCCTGCGCGCCGTCGATGTCGTACGGAAATCCGATGCGCACGCCTTCGCTCTTGCCGATCCAATTGGCCTGCATGGCGCGCACCCGGTCGGGCCAGCCCTGCATGGCGCTCAAGGCATCGAGCAGATCCTCGGCGTAGGCGGTGATCTTGAGGTAGTACATGGGGATCTCGCGCCGCTCGACCGGCGCGCCCGTGCGCCAGCCGCGGCCGTCGATCACCTGCTCGTTCGCAAGCACGGTCTTGTCGGCGGGATCCCAGTTCACGGTCCCCGTCTTAAGATAAGCGATCCCCTTCTCCAGCATGCGCAAGAACAGCCACTGGTTCCAGCGATAGTACTCGGGCCGGCACGTGGCCAGCTCGCGGCTCCAATCCAGGGCGAATCCCAAAGATTGGAGCTGCTTTTTCATGTGGGCGATGTTGTCGAAGGTCCATTTGGCCGGCGGCACGCCGTTATCCATCGCCGCGTTCTCCGCGGGCAGGCCGAACGCGTCCCACCCCATGGGCTGCAGCACGTTCCTGCCGTTCATGCGCATGAAGCGCGCCAGCACGTCTCCGATGGTGTAGTTGCGCACATGGCCCATGTGCAGCCGCCCGCTCGGATACGGAAACATGGACAGGCAATAATATTTCTCGCGCCGCGGGTCCTCCGAGACCTCGAAGCTGCGATGCTCGTTCCAGTACGCTTGCGCCTGCGCCTCCACGACGGCCGGCTCGTATCTTTCTTGCATAGCTGGGGTTCAGAATACCTTAAGATGCACGGTTGCCGCGAACTGTAGTGAACCGCTTACCTAATGCGCGTATCGAATTTCTATGTCGGCCTGGGGCTGGTCACCATCAGCGGTTGCCTCTGGTTTTTGGCCTGCACGCCGTTCGATCTGTCCGCCGCCGCGTGGATTGCCGCCGTGCCCATGCTCGCGGCCGTCGATCGGGCGCCCAACTTTCGCCGGGCGCTGCTGCTCGGGTGGTGGGCGGGCGTCGTCGAGACCGGGGGCGGATTTTACTGGCTCATCGACGTGATGCAGCGGTTCGCGAACTTCCCGTGGATCGCGGCCGCCCTGGTGTTTTTTGCTTTCTGCGCGGCGCGCGCGCTCATCTTCCTGCTGTTCACCGCCATCGTATACGGCCTGCGCAGGCGGCTCGATATCCCGATGGCGCTCATCGCGCCCCCGGCGATGGCCGCATGCGAGCTCATCGTTCCGCAGATCTTCCCGTGCGGCCAATGGATCACGCAGGCCTGGCAGCCGCTCGTCATTCAAATCACCGAGCTCACCGGACCCTTAGGCGTCACCGCGCTCCTCATGACGGTGAACGGCGCCCTGTACGACCTTCTCGATGCGCCGCGAAGAGCGCGCGGACCGCTGGTGGCGGCGGCCGCGCTGCTCGGCGCCGCGCTAATTTTCGGGGCCGTGCGCATGCGGCAGATCGATGCGATCGTGGCGCGTGCGCCGCACCTGAAAGTCGGGCTGGTACAACCAAACATCCCGTACACCGTTGACGGCGAATTCTCGGGCGAGGAAGCGGCGCGGGAGCTCACGGCTCTGCAGGGCGAGACGCGGCGGCTTCAGCACGAAGGCGCCGAGCTCATCGTATGGAGCGAGGGAAGCTATCCGGTCGCGCTGCCGCGCGATTTCAACGCCGACTTCCCGCCCGATTCAGC
The DNA here is from genome assembly GCA_049513935.1 of Steroidobacteraceae bacterium. GTDB lineage: Bacteria > Pseudomonadota > Gammaproteobacteria > Steroidobacterales > Steroidobacteraceae > Bog-1198. The sequence goes on along the minus strand of JBEKVP010000026.1, from coordinate 5,141 downwards.
GGCCATGATCCGCCGCGGCATCTCGACGCCTCTGGTGATCGGCGCGATCACCTACGAGGCCGAGCACGACGATGCGTTCAATTCAGCGATCCTGCTCGACGCCGACGGCAAAGTCGCCGGCCGCTACGACAAGGTGCGCCTGCTCGCGTTCGGCGAATACGTGCCCGGAATCGAGTACTTTCCCTCGTTGCGCGATCTGCTGCCGGCGGGCGCGGGAAAATTCACCGCGGGCACGGGGCCTGCAGTTTTACCGCTTGCCGGGCCGAAGGGCGAGACCTGGTCGCTCGGACCCGTCATCTGCTACGAGGACATCCTGCCCGGCTATCTGCGCCGCGTGGCCGCTCTGCATCCCAATCTGCTCGTCAATCTCACCAGCGATTCCTGGTTCGGCGCGAATTCGGAGCCGTGGGAGCACCTCGCACTTGCGGTGTTCGCGACCGTCGAGATGCGCGTCGCGATGGTTCGCGCGGTGAACTCCGGCGTGTCCGCGCTCATCGATCCGAACGGCCGGCTGCTCGCGAAAACCCGCGCGGACGATCCTTACCGTCATCCGCTCCCGGCGGACGGTATCGTGGTCGATGCGCCGCGCATGCTGGGGGGAGACACCGTTTATGTGACTTACGGAAACTGGTTTCCCTACCTCTGCATCGTGGGCCTCGCGGTAATGGGCGCACTCGCGGGCCGCGCCCGTGGGCTGCCCAAGCCCGTCATGCGATAACGCACCGCGGCGCAGAACAGCCGCCCTCAATCATGGGGCAAGGGCCGCCGCCCCCGCGGAGTGCTCGACCCGGTCGGCGGTTATCTGCATGGACCCGGCCGAGGTTGGCACCGTGAACGAGACGTTGCCGACGAAGGTCTGCGTATTATCGGCGTCGACGATGATCTCGGTCGAGCGCAACTTGCGGGCCGGGCGGAACAAGCTCAACCAGTGCGGCGCTTCATCCGCGGTCAGCTCGAGCACCACGTGGTCGGCGCGGATTCGAATCGGCTGAGGGGTGCCGATCACGTCGATCCGCACGTCGCCGCGCAACCGCATGGCCTCGACCCGGCTGTCGCCGTAGTTGAGCGCTTCGGCACGGTTCGCCGAAAACGCCGACACGGCGCCGACCGGAATCTTGATCGTCGCTTCGCGGCCGTCCCGGCTCGCCTCGATCACGAAGGTTTCCGGCCGGCTGTCGCCCGCCGCCACGGCTCCCGCGGAGCACAATAAAAACAGCGCGCTGATTGTGAACCGCACTCGCATCGTGTGACGAATGATCGACGCGCAGCGAAGGTAATGCAACCGCCCGCCCGCAAAGATATGAACCCGGCGGGTGAAGTTTTGCAAAGGCATCCGGGCATGCCGGGCCTTCAGGATTTACGCCCGAGCCGACGCCGGACGCCCGCGACGATGGGCGCGAGCTCTTCGACCTTGAGCAAGGCGGCGCAGCCCACGAACACGCCTCCGCCGGCGAGAACCGTGCCGAACAGCGCCAGCGTTTTGCTAAGGAACGCCTGCGTGGCCCAATCGGCGAGCAGCCAGTGCATCGAAGCCGCGCACACCGCCGCGAGCGCCGCGCCGGCCGCGGCGATCCTGATCAAGCTGCTGAGCATTTTGCGCGACTCGAGACTGCCGAGCCGACGGTGCATCAAGGCGTAAAGCAGCAAGAAATTGCTGGTTGCGACGCAGCCCGTCGAGAATGCGAGCCCGCGGGGCCCCCATCCCAGGCGGAACGTGAAAATCCAGTTGAATGCCAGGTTGAGCGCCACCGCGCCGAAGCTCACGATCATCGGCGTCTTGCGCCGGTCGAGCGCGTAGAACGCGTTCACCAGCACCTTGAGCGCCGCGTAGCCGACGAGCCCGATCGCATAGAAGCGCAGCGCCCCCGCCGCCTCCGCGGCCTCATGCGCATCGAACTTGCCGTGCTGATAGAGCACCGAGATGATCGGCTCGGCGAGCATCATGAGCCCGATGGTCGAGGGGATGGTCAACAGGAACATGATGCGCATGGCGCGCGAGAGCTCGGCCCGAAATGCGCCCATTTGACCGGCCACCATCAGGCGCGACAGGAGCGGCAGCGTCACCGTGCCGAGCGCGACGCCGAACAATCCGAGCGGCAGCTGCATCAGGCGAAAGGCGATGGCGAGCCAGAAGATCGCGCCGTCGCCGAGCGTCGATGCGAACATGGAGTTGACCAGCACGTTGACCTGAGTCGTGCTCGCCGCGATGACCGCGGGACCCATCAGAGCGAGGATGGCGTTGACACCCGGATCGCGCCACTTAAGATCCGGCCGATACTTATAGCCGAGCGCGCCGAGCGGCGGCAATTGCACTGCGAGCTGCAGTCCGCCGCCGATCAGCGTGCCCACGGCAAGGCCGATCAGCGCGCGGGGACCGAAGCCAGGATCGATCGCATAGCCGACAGCGACGCCGACGACGATCGAGCCCAGATTGAAAAAGCTCGAGGCCATGGCGGGCCTGCCGAACACGTTCTTCGCGTTCAGCATCCCCATGACCAGCGCCGCCAGCGATACCAGGAGGATGAACGGAAACATGATGCGTGTGAGCAAGGCCGTCAAGGCCGCCTTTGGCGCATCGAACCCCGGCGCGAGCAGCGCGACGAGCTGGCGCGAAAACACCATGCCGAGCGCACAGATTGCCCCGAGCACGACCACCGTCAGCGTGGCCACCTTGTTCGCGAGCCGCCACGCCGCGCCGTCCCCTTCGCGCGCGATGGTCTTGCTGAACGTCGTCACGAACGCGGTCGACAAGGCGCCTTCGGCGAACAGGTCGCGCAGCAAGTTCGGGATACGGAACGCGGCCGTGAACGCGTCCATCGCGCTGCCGCCGCCGAACAGCGCCGCGCAGATCTGCTCGCGAGCCAACCCCAGCAATCGGCTGCACATCACGGCCAAGCCGATGACGCCCGCCGCCCTGGTGTTCAGGCGCTCTGTGCGGTTGTCGGGGTCTGTCACTTCGGGGGCGGTCAATATCCGGCTAGTTTAGTCCATCCCGCCGCGGCAGCGCCGCATGACGCGCACCTCAAGCCTTGCGGCCGGCTGGAGGTCGCGTGAGCTTGCGGATCGCCTCTTTGAGGGAGCGGGCGGCTTCCGCATAGCCTTTCCATGCGCCGCTCTTTTGCAAGAGCGCGGGCGCGGTTCTGACCGTGAAGGCCTTGGGATCCAACCCCGCCTTCACCTGAGCCCACGTGAGCGGCATGGAGACAAAGGCCCCGGCGCGGGCGCGCGGCGAGAGCGGCGCCACCGCCGTGGAAAGCCGGTCGTTCCGCAGGTAGTCGAGAAATATGCGCCCCACCCGCTGGCTCTTCGACATCGTGTCGAGATATTTCTTCGGGTTGTCCGCGGCCATCTGCGCGCACACGACGTGCGAGAAATTCTTCGCAGCCGGCCAATCGATCGCGTGCGAGCGCGCGCTCATGAGCGGGGTCACCACGTGCAACCCTTTACCGCCGGTCGTCTTGCAATACGCCTCGAGACCCACTGCGGTGAGCCGCTCGCGCAGCTCGAGCGCGGCCTCGACCACTGCGCCGAACTTCACGTCCGGCGCAGGGTCCAGATCGAAGACCAAGCGCCCCGCCACCTCCGGTTGGTGCGGCGCGCAGTTCCACGGGTGCAGCTCCAGCGCCCCGATCTGCGCGACGGCTGCGAGCGCTTCGACCCGATCGATCTCTACGTAAGGCTCGCGATCGCCCTTCACCTTGACTAGCTCGAATAAGTCCGAGATGCCGGCCATCGCGTGGCGCTGAAAGAATTGCTGGCCGCCGATCCCGTCGGGCGCGCGCACCAGCGAGCAAGGCCGCCCCTCGAGGTGCGGCAGCATCCAGCGCCCCACCTTATCGAAATAATGGGCGAGGTCGAGCTTGGTGACCGGCCGCGAGTCGCCCGCATCGGGCCAGAGCGGCTTGTCGGGCTTCGAGATGGTTACGCCCATGACGAGGCCCGTTTGTGGGCCCGCGCGGCTCGGACGCCGCGTCCCCTTCGCACCCGTCTCGTGCACCTCGGTTGGCGTCGCGTCGCTCTCGCCCGGAGGATCCGGCAGCTCCGCGACGACTTCCCCCGCCGGTTTGTCCTGGCGCAATCCCTTGAACGCGGCTTGGCGGATCATGCCGGATCCCGTCCAGCCGGCGAACTCGATCTCAGCCACGAGCTTGGGCTTGAGCCAGCGCACGTTCTTTTCCTTCGGCGGGGCATTTTCGCCCCCGAACGGACTCCGCTCCGTGGTCAGCGCGGTGAGCTGCGGCACGAGCTCCTCGGCGATCTTACGGGTGTACCCCGTGCCGATGCGCCCGACGTAGGCCAAATGCCCGTCGCGGTTCACGCCCGCGAGCAGCGATCGAAGCGTGCCCGACTCGTGGGTCCAGCCGCCGAGGACGACCTCGTGGCCGGCCCGGCATTTGGCTTTCCGCCACGCGTCGCCGCGGCCGGAGCTATAGGGTGCATTCAATTTCTTCGACACGATGCCCTCCAGACCCATCTTGCACGCCGACGCGAGGACCGTGTCGCCGCGCGATTCGAGATGCCGCACGAAACGGATGTGCTCGTCCGCTCTGGGCTCGAGCAATCGCTCGAGGCGCGCCTTGCGCTCCGCGAGCGGCAACCCCCGCAGATCCATGCCCTTCTCGAACAGGAGGTCGAACGCGAAAAAGACGAGCGCGTCGGATTTCTCCTCGGAGAGCGCCGCTTGCAGCGCGGAGAAGCTCGGTACGCGATGCTCGTCGAGCGCCACCACCTCCCCGTCGATCAAGCAGTCGGGGAGCGTTTTGGCCTCCGCGGCGATGGCGGAGAAGCGCGTCGTCCAATCGAGCGCGGTGCGCGTGCGCAAGGCCGCGTTGCCTTTGACGACCCGCAGCTGCAGCCGGTAACCGTCGAACTTCACTTCGTGGCCCCACCCGGCCCCGTTGGGCGGTTGCTCCGTCAACCGGGCGAGCTCCGGCTCGACGAAATCGGGAATGCGCCGCACGCGCACGCCCCCCGCGTGGAGGGACGGGGCTTTTTCGGGTGCGACCGTGCTCATCGCCGGGACCGCGACAGGATCCGAGTGCGTGCTTTCCTTCGAATGCCACACGGCGTCCGCCCGCGCGCCCTTGCCGGAAGCCATCATGAAGGGCGTCGGAGCGCGCCCCCTCCCGGCCGCGATCTCT
>JBEKVP010000025.1:0-12912 GCA_049513935.1 Steroidobacteraceae bacterium | reverse complement strand
GAGCGCGGCGGCGGGCTTTCGGGGGCTCCCCTGCACGCCCGGTCGGTCGCCATCATCTCGGCGTTGCGGGCCGAGCTCGGAGCAGGCTTTCCGATTATCGGCGTGGGCGGTATCGTGGATGCCGAGCGGGCCCTCGCCACCTTGCGCGCGGGAGCCGATCTCATCCAGATCTACACCGGCTTCGCCGTTCGAGGGCACGTACTCCTCGAGGAGATTTGGTCCGCGCTGCTCGCGGAGCAGCGCCGCGGACGGACAGCATGATCAGCGAAAGCGCCATCGAGCAATTTCAGCGGGACGGCGCGGTGCGCCTGCGCGGACTGTTCCGGCCCGAGCAGATCGCCGAGCTCGAGGCCGGCATCGAATCGAACCTGGCGCGTTTGAGTCCGCGCGCGAAGATCGCGAGCACGCCGAGCGATCCCGGGCGTTTCGTGGAGGACTTCTGCACCTGGCAGGAGAACCCGCACTACCGGCGATTCATTTTTGAATCCCCGCTCGCAGAGACCGCGGCGCGCTTGATGCGGAGCCGCTCGGCCCGGCTCTACCACGACCACATGCTCACCAAGGAGCCCGGGACGCGCCAACCGACGCCGTGGCACCAGGATCAGCCCTACTACAATATTGAAGGCACGCAGAACGCGAGCTTCTGGATCCCGGTCGATCCGGTGAGCCGCGCCTCCACGCTGGAATTCGTTGCGGGCTCGCACCGCGGGCCGTGGCTCATGCCCCGTTCGTTCATGGACTCCCAGGCGAAGTGGTTCCCCGAGGGTGCTCTCGCCGACCTGCCGAATATCGAAGCGCGGCGCGACGAGTTTCCGATCGTGGGCTGGGAGCTCGAGCCCGGCGATGCGGTGTGCTTCCACATGCTGACCCTGCACGCCTCGCGCGGCGTTGAAGGGACCCGCCGCCGGCGCGTGTTCTCGGTGAGATTCCTCGGCGACGACATCGTCCATGCGCCGCGGCGCTGGGCGACCTCGCCGGAGTTTCCGGGCCTCGCCGCGGAGCTGCCCGCGGGCGCACCCATGCACCATCCGCTGTTTCCCGAACTTTGGCGTGCGAGCTGACATGACCGAGACCTATCAATCGACGAGCCCCACCGGCGGCGGCGCCCGGCGCGGCGCACAAGTGCTTCAGCGGCTGCGCGAGTATCCGCCGAATATCTGGTATCAAGGCAAAGAGGTGCGGGATGTCACCTCGCACCCGGCGTTCCGCGGCGGGGTCGGCACCCTCGCGCGGCTCTACGATCTGCAGTGGCAGCACGCCGACAAGACGCTGTTCGATTCGCCTTCGAGCGGCTGCAAGGTCGCCCGCTCGTTCATGCTGCCCACGACCCGCGAGGAGCTCTCGAGCATCTCCGTCGCCATGAAAGTCTGGGAGGACCACACACACGGGATGATGGGCCGGGTGCCCGACTACATCAATCGCGCCATGTCCGGCTACGCGGCGGGCGCCGCGTTCCTGGGCGAGGCCGAGCCGCGCTTCGGCGCCAACGCGATCCGCTACCACGCGTATCTGCGTGAGAACGACCTGTGCCTCACGCATACGCTGATCCCGCCGCAAGCCAATCGCGCCGTCAATTCGGCACGCCAGGCCGACCCCTACCTCGCGGCCCGCGTCAAGGAGGAGACCGACGCCGGCGTCGTCATCCGGGGATGCCGGATGCTCGCGACGCTGCCGATCTCGGATGAGATCATGGTATTCCCCTCGACCCTCTTGAAGAGCCCCGAGGAAGACGCTCCTTACGCATTTGGCTTCTCCATTCCGAACCATACACCCGGACTCAAATTCGTCTGCCGCGAGAGCGTCGACTACGGGCGCTCGCATTTCGATCATCCGCTCGGCTCGCGCTTCGAGGAAATGGACGCGGTGGTGATCTTCGACGATGTGTTCGTGCCGTGGGAGAACGTGCTGCTCTACCGCGACATCAACCGCTGCAATCAGGCCTACGCGCGCACCGGCGCGGTCGTGCACATGACGCACCAGGTGGTGGTCAAGAACATCGCGAAGTCCGAGTTCATGCTCGGCCTCGCGCACCTGCTCGTCGATGCGATCGGTGCGGAGGGATTTCAGCACATCCACGAGAAGCTCGCCGAGCTCTGGGTCAACATGGAAACCATGCGGGCGTTTCTGCGCGCGGCCGAGGCCGACGCCGCGCTCGACGAATGGGGCGTCATGCGCCCGGCCTGGAATCCGCTCGATGCGGCACGCAATCTCTTCCCGCGGCTCTATCCGCGCATGGTCGAGATCATTCAGCAGATCGGCGCGTCGGGTCTCGTCGCGATGCCGACCGAGGCGGACGTCAAGGGTCCGCTCGCCGCCGACATCAAGCATTATTACCAGGCGGCGCGTGCGGAAGCGTTCGATCGGATCCCGCTGTTCCGTCTTGCATGGGATGCATCGCTCTCGGCATTCGCCACGCGCCAGGTCCTCTATGAGCGGTTCTTCTTCGGTGATCCCGTGCGCATGGCGGGAGCGCTCCTCGCGAGCCACAGATCGGAGATCCTCGAGCGGGCGGAGCGCGTGAGCTCATTCGTCCGGCAGGGCCGCGACGAGGCGTTCGCCTCCGCGGCCGATGAATGACCGTCAAGGCGCCGGACGCCAAGCCCTTTCGCGAGACGCTGGGGCTGCTCGCGACGGGTGTCTGCGTGGTCGCGACGCAAATCGAGGGGCAAGTGCATGCCATGACGGCGAACGCGGTCTCCTCGCTGTCGCTCGATCCGCCGCTGGTATTGTTCTGCCCCGCCAAGCGCGCCCGCTTCTCGAAGCTATTGCCGCAGGCGAGCGGATTCTCGATCAATTTTCTGCGCGACGAGCAGGAAGCGCTATCGACCTATTTTGCGGGGTTCTGGAAGGAGCCCGACCCGCCGCGCCATCGCTTCGTCACGGCGGCCGGCCTACCGCGCCTCGAAGGCAGCCTCGCATCGCTCCTCTGCGACAAGCGCGATGTGTACGAAGCCGGCGATCACTGGCTGGTAACGCTCGCGGTGCGCCAGCTCCACCGCGGCGTCGAGCCGCTCAAACCGCTGCTCTTCTTTCGCGGCAAGTATCGGCGAGTCGACCCCAAGGACGGCACCGCGGCCCCCGATATCCCCAACACCGCGGATGAGCCGGTGCAGATGTTCTATCATGAGTGACATCGCGCGCTGGGCAAGCGCAATCAGTGCTTGCCCGCCGTCAGCGCCTTGAGGAACGCGTAGTAGAACTCGGCGCCCGTGTAATACGAGTCGATCTTCACGCGCTCGTCCTTGCCGTGCATCCGCACGTCGTCCCGATCGATCGCGACACCGTTGATGCCGTAGCTCGGAATGCCGGCCATCATGGTATAGATGCTGTCCGATGCGCCCGTCTCCATGATGGGCAGGATCGGCGTGCCGGGCCAGAGCTTCGCCGAGACGCCGCGCAGCGAATCCATGACGTCGGGCCGCAGCGGGGGCGGCGTCATGGCCTTATGGTCCGAGCCGTGATCGGAGAGCGCACCGCTGTCGTCGCGGTAGCGTACGGTGAGCGCGGAATCGTTGAACACTTTCTCGAGCTCGACGCGGATTTGCTCCTGCGAGTGGCCCGGGAAGATGCGGCAATTGACATTCGCCTCGGCGCGCTGGGGCAGCGCGTTGAAGGCGTGGCCGCCGTTCAGCATGGTGGGCACACACGTCGTCCGCATGGTCGAGTTGTAGCGCGCGTCTTTGGATAAACGCGCGATCGCCGCCGGATCGGGCGGATCGGCGAGGATCGCGCGGATGTCGGCTGCCGTCTCGGGAGGCTCGATGTGCGTCATCTGCGAAAAGTACTCGCGAGTGACGCTGTTGAGCTCGAACGGGAATTGATACCTCTGCAAGGCGGCGAGCGCGTCCGCGATGTGATAGATCGCGTTGTCGGGCTTCGGCAGCGAGCTGTGCCCGCCGGGGTTGGTGGCGAGGAGCTGGTAGTCGGCATAGAGCTTCTCGGTGGCCTCGAACTCCACGCTCATCGGCTTGCCGCGCTCGGTCGTGACGCCGCCCGAATCCGGATTGAGCGCGAACTCGGCGTCGACGAGATCGCGGTGATTTGCGAGCAGCCAGCTGACGCCGTTCGAGGTGCCGCCCTCCTCGTCCGCGGTGAGCGCGAGAATGATGTCCCGGTCCGGGACGAAACCCTCTTTCTTCAGCCGGATGAGCGCGGCGACCGCAATCGCGTCGCTGTCCTTCATGTCTTGGGTGCCGCGGCCATAGTAATAGCCGTCCTGCTCGACGAATTGAAACGGGTCGGTCGACCAGTCCTCGCGGCGCGCCTCGACGACGTCCAAGTGTCCAATGATCAGCAGCGGCCGCTTCTTCGAGCCCGGCTTGCCGCGGTAGCGCGCCACCATGTTGCCCTTCCGGTCGTTCGGTCCGATGACGGTGACGTCGGCGGCCGGAAATCCTGCCTCGAGCAGCCGCTGCGCCATGGCTTGCGCCGCCACGGTGGTACTTCCGATAGAATCCGTGGTATTGATCTCGATCAGTTGCTTGAAGATATCGTGAGCGTTCTTGTGGATCTCCGCAGGGCTCTCGGGGGATCCCCCAGCGGTGCGAATACCCAGGATGCACATGAGGATACCGATCGAAGGGCAAGCAAGCTGTTTCACTCAAGATCTCCGACAACGACCAAAAAAATGAGGGGCAGAATGTCCGTAACGCCCGCCCGAGTCAATGACGACGCACCAAGGCTCCCGATCGTCCCACTCATCACGCTCATCGCGCTGCTCACGGCGGCCGGTGTATGCATGGCCCGCCGCGCCCGCCGCGCCCGGCCAAGCGCCTGCCGGGGCGGGACCGGCGCCCGCTCCGCCCGCGCAGCTCGTGCTGATCCATGGGAGGATCTTGACCGTGGATGCGGCGGACTCGACTGCAGAGGCCCTGGCGATCCGCGATGGGAAGATCGCCGCGATCGGCACGAGCGAGGAGATCCTGCGCCTCGTCGGTCCGGCGACGCGCCGGATCGACTTGAACGGCCGTACGGCAACGCCGGGGCTCATCGACAGCCACGCCCACATAGCCGACGGCGGCCTCGATGAGCTCTACCACGTGCACTTGAGCGACGTGCCGAGCGTCGCCGAGGCGGCGCGCCGGGTTGCCGCGGGGATCGCGCTTCTCAAGCCCGGCGAATGGCTGCAGGGCGCCGGCTGGGACGAGGGCAAGCTCGCCGAGCGGCGCTATCTGACCGCGGCGGACCTCGATGCGGTCTCGCCCGACAACCCGGTTTGGCTGTCGCATACGACAGGTCACTACGGCGTCGCAAATTCGGCGGCGCTGCGCCTCGCGCACATCACGGCGCAGACGCCCGACCCCCCCGCGGGTACCATCGATCGCGGCGCGGACGGGGCGCCGACCGGGGTCCTCAAGGAGTCCGCGATGAACGCCGTACTCGAACTGATTCCCCCCCCGACGCCCGCGCAGCGGCGCGCCGGCATCCGGAAGAGCATCGAGCTTCTGCACCGGGAGGGCATGACCGCCGTCAAGGATCCGGCGATCGATCGGCCGGTCTGGGATGCGTACCGCGCGCTATTGGCCGAGGGCAAGCTCAACGAGCGCATTTGCGTACTCTGGTACGCGGGCACGACGATGGAGTCGGCGCACGCCGTTCTCGAGCAGATCAAGGCGCAGCCCAGGCCCCCGGAATCGTTGGGCGACGGCCGGCTCCTCTCATGCGGCGCCAAGATTTTCATGGACGGGAGCGGCGGCGCGCGAACGGCCTGGCTCTACCAACCCTGGAACAAGGATTTCAACGGGCTGGACGCCGGCAACTCGGGCTACCCGGCGATCGAGCCCAGCCTCTATCGCGAGCAGGTGCGCCTCTTTCATCAAGCCGGCGTGCACGTCGGCACGCATGCGATCGGCGATCGCGCCATCGACTGGGTGGTGGACACCTATGCGCAGGTGCTCGCGGAGACGCCGACTCTCTCGCTCCGGCACAGCATCATTCACGCCAATATTCCGAGCGATCATGCGATCGAGACGATGGCGATGCTCCAGAAGAAATACGACGCGGGCTACCCGGAGGCGCAGGCGCCTTTCATGTGGTGGATCGGCGATACCTATGCCGGAAATTTCGGGCGCGAGCGCGCGCTTCGCTTGGTGCCCTTGAAGACCTTCCTCGACAAGGGGCTACGCTGGGGCGGCGGCTCCGACTATCCGGTCACCCCGCTCGCGGCGCGCTACGGCCTGTGGGCCTCGGTCGAGCGCGAGACGCTGAAAGGAACTTATGGCACCCATCCGTTCGGCACGGCCGAGGCGGTCGACATTCACACGGCGCTCCGCTCCTACACCATCTGGGCCGCACGGCAGCTGTTTTTGGAGAACCGCACCGGATCGCTCGAGGTCGGCAAGGACGCGGATATCGCGGTCTGGGACAAAGACCCGTACCAGATCCCGGCCCGGGAGCTGCGGAATTTGCGCTGCCGGATCACGATCATGAACGGCGACGTGGTGTACAACGCCGACGGCAAGAGCGAGCGTGGCGAAGGAACACACCATGGCCAAAAGTAGGAAGGTGACGCGCGCCGCCGCGGAGGCGGCGGTGCAGACGCTCATGCGCTGGGCAGGCGATGATCCGGACCGCGAGGGACTCAAGGACACGCCGAAGCGCGTGGTCCGAGCGTATCAAGACTGGTTCTCCGGATATTCAATCGACCCGAGCGAGTATCTGCGCCGCACGTTCGAGGAAGTCGAGGGCTACGACGAAATGGTCGTGCTGCGCGACATCGCCTTCGAATCATTCTGCGAGCACCACATGGCCCCCATCATTGGCCGCGCTCACGTGGGGTATCTGCCGACCGCGCGCGTCGTCGGCATCAGCAAGCTGGCACGCGTGGTAGACGGCTTCGCGCGGCGCCTTCAAGTGCAGGAAAAACTCACCGCGCAGATCGCATCGTGCATCAGCGAGGTGCTGAAGCCGCGCGGCGTCGGCGTGGTGATCGACGCGGTCCATCAGTGCATGACCACGCGCGGCGTGCACAAGCGGGGCGTGTCGATGGTCACGAGCCGCATGGTCGGCACTTTTCGCGCCGATGCCAGCACGCGGGCGGAGTTCTTGCGCTTCATCGACATCGAGGGCAGCGCGCTGCGCTGAACGCGCGCAACCGGGCGCCCTTTCGGGGCCGCGGCGCCGCTAACTGCGCTTGACCGGGCCGCGCGCCGGGATCACGTCCACCGAGAAGCTGTATTTGTGGCGCTCGCCGGGCGCGAGCGCGCCCACACCGACCACATGCCGCGCGATCTTCTCGCCTTGCTCGTTGGTGATGGAGACCACCACGCAGTACTCGCACTCGCCCCGGCCCGGGTGATGAATCACACCCTCGAGCTTCATGGCCTTGTGGCCTTCGATCGCAGGCTCAGTGCTCGTCGCGTTGAACCGCAGGTGGTGGTGGCAGCCCGGGCAAATCGCGGCGCTCTGCAAGACCGTCGCCTTGCAGTGCGGGCATACCCGCGTCGCGCCGAGGCTGCCCTGACGGACGACGTTCATCACGAGCCTGTGAGCTTCTTGGCCTTCTCGTCGTCCCAACCGAATTCAACGTGCCCGCGCATGCGCGAGCCGGCCGCCACGGTGATCGATCCGGCCTTCACGTCGCCGACGATCACGCCGCCTTCCAGCACGTCCACGCGTTTCGCGGACTCGATGTTGCCTTGCAACTCCCCGCCGACCACCACGACGGCCGCGAGGATCTGGCCGGTAAGATGCGCGCCCGGATCGATATTGAAATTGCCGTCGATGCGCACATCGCCCTTGAAGCGTCCCGCCATGCGGACGTTGCCGGAACCCTCGATCTTGCCCTCGATGGTCAGGTTAGCCGCGATCACCGATTCGCCGCCCTCGCTGCGGGGCGCCGGGCGGCGCGGCGCGGCCGCCAGGGCCGCTTCGTTGACGCTGCGCTCGGGAGCGGGACTGCGCTCCAGTGGGGCCGGCGCGGCGGGCTGGGGGGACGCGCCGGTGGGCACGGGCGTCAAGGGTTCTTTCCGGCCGGTCGGGGCAGCCGGCGTGGGTTTCTCATTCCAAAGTGCCATAGATCATTCTCCCGCGTGTGAGGAACTCAAGCGTACACGCTAACTCCTAAAAATGTTATCGGGCCAGTGTCTTTGAATAGAGACGGGGCGGCGGTCCTGACTGCATTGCGGGGGTCCCCTAAGACCTGCGACATCGATCGATTATAATGCGCTGCAAACACCCGGGGGATGTACTTGTTTCAAACTCTCGACCGCTTGAGCCCCGACGCGATTCTGGGCCTGATGGCGCAGTTCCGCGCCGATCCCTTTCCGCAGAAAGTCGACCTCGGCATCGGCGTGTACCGCGACCTCTCCGGCAACACGCCGGTACTCGACAGCGTGCGCCGCGCCGAGCAGATCGTGCTCGAGGCGCAGACGACGAAGTCCTACGTCGCCGCCGCGGGCCGCGAGGAATTCAACCGCGCCGTGGAGGAGCTGGTCCTCGGCGGCGCGCATGCCGCGCGGCGCGAGCGCCGTGCGCGCACCGCACAGGCCCCCGGCGGCTGCGGCGCGCTGCGGGTCGGCGCCGAGCTCATCCGCGCGGCCGCGCCGGCGACGACCGTGCACATCAGCGATCCCACGTGGGGTAATCACACACCGCTTCTCGGCAGCTCCGGGCTCAAGCTCGAGCGCTATCCCTATTACGATGCGCCGAGCCATGAGCTGCGCTTCGGCGCGATGCTCGACCGCTTGGACCGCGCGGCGCCGGGCGATGTCGTGCTGGTGCACGCGTGCTGTCACAATCCGACGGGAGCGGATCTCTCGATGGATCAGTGGTCGACGCTCACCGAGCTCCTGGCGCGGCGCCGGCTCACGCCGTTCCTCGATCTCGCCTATCAAGGGTTCGGCGCGGACTTGACGCAAGATGTAGCGGGCGTGCGGCTCGTCACCGAGACGCTGCCCGAGGCGCTCATCGCCGTGTCATTTTCCAAGAACTTGGGCTTGTACCGCGAGCGCGTCGGAGCGCTCATCACGGTGAGCGAGAACGAGTCACGCGCCGATGCCGTGCAGAGCCACGTGCTGCAGATCGCGCGCAGCATCTATTCGATGCCGCCCGATCACGGCGCCGCGATTGCGGCACGCATCTTCGAGGATCCGGCGCTCAAGGAATCCTGGATCGCAGAGCTCGCCGCAATGCGCGGGCGCCTTCAGGCAATGCGCTCGCTTCTCGCGGCGCAGCTTCGCGCCGTCACGAAGGACGGATCGTTCGATTTCATCGAGACGCAACGGGGCATGTTTTCGCTGCTCGGCGTGCCCGCCGCGGTGGTCGACGCGCTGCGCACGCGGCACCACATCTACATGCTGTCCGACAGCCGCATGAATGTGGCGGGCATCATGCCGCACAATGCGGCGTACGTCGCGGAGTCGATTGCCGCCGAGCGCTAGAGGCTAGGAGCCGAGCGCCTCGCTCAGCGCCGCGACCTCCGCGGCGGAGTCTTGCATCACGCTCTGCGTGCGCTTCTCATCGAGCCCCAAGCGGATGCTGCACGGCAAGCCATTCAGCGCCGCGGCAAGCGCGGGAAGATCCGCGCCATGGCGCGTCATGAGCACCGCCGCGGCGATCACATCGCTCAGGTCGGGGAACTCGAGCTCCATGCGCCCGTGCTCGTTCTGATGGCCGACCGCCTGCGCCATCTCCTCGGGGAACTCCCAGTTCTCGAGGATTGCCTTGCCGATCGACGGATGCCATTCGCCGATCAGCTCATTGAGCACTGCGGGGCTTGCGAATAGCTCGGGGTGCGCATGCGCGCGCGTCAGCACGTAGAGCTTGCCTATCGCGTGCATCATACCGGTGAGCAGCGCCTCGTCGGCGTTCACCTTGGTGCCCGTGCGCGCGAGCACGTACGAGAACGCGGCGACGCGGGTGCTGCACTGCCAAAGGTCCTGCAAGTGGTGCTCGAGTCCGGCGAGCTTGTTGCTGTTGCGGATTTGCGCCATCGCGAAGGAAATCGACGCGCTGCGCACCATGTTGTAGCCCACGCGATTGATCGCGGAGCGCAAGTCCGTGACGGCGCGCCCGCTGCGGTTCAAGGACGCGGAATTCGCGATGCGCAGCAAGCGCGCCGCGAGCGCGGGCTCGGAGCCGACCACGCGCACCACCTGGTCGATCGTGGATTTGGGATCGGAGAGGATTCGCCGTACGCGTACCGCGATCTCCGGGAACGAGGGCAGATCCACCTTGCCGCGCGACAGTTCCGCGGCGAGGGACTTGATGAACTCGAAGGCGCTGGCGTGCTGCGTCTCGGGCGGGGTCGGAGAGGTCTTCAATGGGGTGCTCATCAATTCGCACTTCTCTGAATGTGAACGACAGTCCTCTGCCCTGGGGTAGTCCAGTCCTCTGCCCCGGGGGTAGTGCAGTCCTCTGCCCTCGGGGTAGTAGCGCTAGCACAGTAAGTCGGCCGCAAGGCGTCAGACTTGAGGACCGCGTCGATCTTGCGGATTTACCCGATGCGCCCCGGGCGTTGAACTTATTTCAGCCGCCGGGCTCCGTAATCAGCCGCTCAGCGGGCGGCCGCGGGCCGGCTGGCAAAGCGCTGGTGCACCTCGCCGTTCTTGGTCCGCTCGGTGAAGCGGCCCGCGCAATACGCCGTGAGCACCCGGCGCCAGAAAGCCACGGCATTGGGATTGCGCTGGTACTCGACGATTTCCCAATCGCCTCGGAAACGATCGAAGATGAGCTTGGCCGCGTCCCGTCCGATGCCGAGCCGCCGGTGCGGCTTGCGGATGAAGAACTCCGCCATATGGTAGTTGACGGCCGCCTCTCCGGCGGGCGCCACCTGCGGGCGGGTGACCAGGGCAAAGCCGACCGCGTCAGGCCCCTTCACGATCACCAGCGGGTGCGAGTGGTCGTTTGAGAACCAATTCGCAAATATCTCGTCCTGGTGCGGGTTGCTCGCGCCGAGCACGGAAAAGAGGCCGGTGTTGAGATCGGCCAGCGCATCCAGATATTCCGGATAGGTATCCTGGATCCACTGGCGATCCTTTTTCGAGTGTCTGCAGTCGCGGATGCTGACGAGCAACGAAGCCGTTTTCCTTGCGCCTAAAAAAGACAGTGCCCGAGCGAACGTGCCGCGTAGGCCGTCCGCTCGGGCATGGGATCAGCTATCGAAGCGGTTACTGCTTCGGAGCCGATGCTGCGGACGAAGCCGCGTCGGCAGCGGCGCTGGCGGCAGCGGCCGAGTCGGCGGCGGCGGAAGCGGCTGCATCCGGAGCTGGCGTAGCGGCAGGCGGAGGAGTCGTGTCGGTCGTCGGAGCAGGAGCCTCGGTCTTGCTGCCGCAGGCACTTAGCACGAGTGCGGCGACAAATGCGCTTATTGCGAGTTTGGTCTTCATCTATCGATACCCCGGAAATTTAATGATAACGTTTTAGGCAAGCATGTCATCTTGGGCTTCCACCCAATTGTCGGGGCCGATTTTAGAGTGTTTCGGCTCAATTTCATATCACTTTCGCGATCATGGAGCGCCTTTAACACGGGCTTAACATTGGCGGAAACGCCATGATGGGAGTCAGCAGCATGTACCAAACGGGTCCGGATGAGCTCTACGCGGAGCACCTGCAGACTCTGATGCGGCGGGCGGATGCCGCGCTCGCGGCCTTGGGCTTCGACGCATTGGTCATTCACGCGGGCTGCCCGCCCACCCTGTTCTTGGACGATCAAGCGTACTCGTACAAAGTGAACCCGCACTTCAAAGCCTGGGTGCCGATTGTCGACAACCCGCAAAGCATGCTCGTCTATAGGCCGGGCGCGCGGCCCCGGGTGCTCTTTCATCAGCCGAGCGACTACTGGCACCTGCCCGCGCCCATGCCGCGCGAACCCTGGTCCGAGTCGGTGGATTTGACGCCGATGCCCGATCCCGCGAAAGCGGGCGCCGCCTGGGCAACGCTCGGACGAGTCGCCTTTATTGGACCGCCGGAGTGCTTCCCGCCCGGGTCCTTTCCGCCGAACCAGGCGCCCTCGATCAACGATGCGGATCTGCTCGCGCGGCTGCACTACGACCGGGCCGTCAAGACACCGTATGAGCTCGAATGCCTGCGGCGCGCGAGCGCGCTGGGCGCGCTGGGTCACCGGGCAGCGCTCGCGGCGTTTCGCCGCGGAGAATCCGAATACGAGGCTCATATGCGCTATCTCGGGGCCTGCGCGCAGCGCGAAGAGGAGATGCCGTACAACAATATCGTCGCCTACAACGAGCACGCGGCGGTGCTGCACTACCAGCACCTCGATCGGCGCGCCCCCGAAGTCCTACGCTCTTTCCTGATCGACGCGGGCGCGCAATACCGCGGCTATGCGGCGGACATCACGCGCACCCACGCGGCAGCCCCCGGCCGCTTCGCCGAGCTCGTGCAGCGCCTTGACGCCGCCCAGCTGCTCCTCTGCGGCGAGATCGTCTCGGGGTGCGACTACCGGCAGGTGCACCTCTCTGCGCACCGCGTGCTGGGCGACGCGCTCTACGAAGCGGGGGTGACCAAGCTCGCCGGCCCCGATGCGCTGGAGCAGGGCGTGACGGGTGTATTTTTCCCGCACGGCATCGGTCATCTCCTGGGGCTCCAGGTACACGATGTCGGCGGTGTGATGGGCGACGTGCAAGGCGCGGAGCGCAAGCGTCCCGAAGGACATCCCTACCTTCGCATGACGCGCGTGCTCGAACCTGGCGTGGTCGTCACGGTCGAGCCGGGGATCTACTGGATCGACTCGCTCCTCAAGGCCGCGTACGAGGACAAGCGCCGCCGCCCGCACATCGACTGGACGGTGGTCGATGAGCTCCGGCCGTACGGGGGCATCCGCATCGAGGATAACGTCGCCGCCACGGCGGCGGCGCCGGAGAACTTCACGCGCGACGCGTTCGCCCGATTGGCTGCGTAGACGCCGCGCTGAATCAGGCCGCCGCGGCCTTGGCCCGGCGGCGCTTCGGCGCTGCC
>JBEKVP010000024.1:0-12998 GCA_049513935.1 Steroidobacteraceae bacterium | reverse complement strand
ACGGCTCGGGCGAGACCCGCCTCTCCCGCGAGAAGGCCAAGCGCGCGCGAACCTGGACGCGGCTCGAGACGGCATTCGAGAAGCAAGAGGTGGTCAGCGGCGTCATCACCGGCCGCGTCAAGGGCGGCTTCACGGTCGAGATCGACAACGTGCGTGCTTTCCTACCGGGCTCATTGGTGGACGTGCGTCCGGTGCGCGATCCTTCCTATCTCGAGAACAAGCCGCTGGAATTCAAGGTCATCAAGCTCGATCAGAAGCGCAACAACGTCGTGGTATCGCGCCGTGCGGTGGTCGAGCAGGAGTACAGCGCGGAGCGCTCGGCGCTGCTCGACAACCTGCAGGAAGGCGCTGCGGTCAAGGGCGTGGTCAAGAATCTCACCGACTACGGCGCGTTCGTGGACCTCGGCGGCATCGACGGTCTGCTGCACATCACCGATATGGCCTGGAAGCGCGTCAAGCATCCTTCCGAGGTCGTGAAGGTCGGTGAAGAGATCGACGTGCGCATTCTCAAATTCGATCGCGAGCGCCAGCGCGTCTCGCTCGGCCTCAAGCAACTCGGCGCCGATCCCTGGCAGAACATCGCGCGCCGCTACCCGGCGAACACGCGCCTATTCGGCAAGGTCACGAATATTGCCGACTACGGCTGCTTCGTGGAGATCGAAGAAGGCGTCGAGGGCCTGGTGCACGTGTCGGAGATGGATTGGACCAACAAGAACGTCAACCCTGCCAAAGTGGTGCACGTCGGCCAGGAGGTCGAGGTGATGGTGCTCGACATCGACGAGGAGCGCCGCCGCATCAGCTTGGGGATCAAGCAGTGCAAGACCAATCCTTGGAAGGAGTTCGCGGAGAACTACAACCGCGGCGACAAGGTGAGCGGTCAGATCAAGTCGATCACCGACTTCGGCATCTTCATCGGTCTCGCGGGCGGCATCGACGGCTTGGTGCACCTGTCCGACATCTCCTGGGACCTGCCCGGAGAGGAAGCGGTGCGCAGCTACCAGAAGGGCCAGCAGGTCGACGCGATGGTGCTGTCGATCGACCCCGAGCGCGAGCGCATCAGCTTGGGCGTCAAGCAGCTCGCGAAGGATCCTTTCTCCGCCTACATCGCCGAGCATCCGAAGGGCAGTATCGTGCGGGGCGTGGTCCGTGAGGTCGACGCGAAGGGCGCCATCATCGATCTCGGCAACGGGGTCGACGGCCAGCTGCGCGCCTCGGAGCTCTCCCGGGACCGCGTCGAGGATGCGCGTCTGCTCCTCAAGGTTGGCGAGGAAGTCGAAGCTAAATTCACCGGTGTGGATCGCAAGGGCCGCAGCATCTCGCTGTCGATCAAGGCGAAGGATATTCACGAGGAACAAGAGGCGATGCAGAATTACCGCACCGACTCGCCCACCGGAACCAGCCTGGGAGACCTGCTGAAAGAACAAATCTCGGGCCAAGATTGAAAGGGGATCGCGGCTTAGGTGCGGCGGCTTCGCGGCCGCCCGCGCCTGCCTCCTACACATGTCTAGTGATGCTCACGGATCGATAATGACGAAATCGGAACTCATTGAGATCATTTCGGCAAAACAAAAGCATTTACCGGCGAAGGATGTCGAGCTCGCCGTAAAGCAATTGCTGGAAATCATGAGCGACGCGCTGGCCACCGGCGAACGCATCGAAATACGCGGATTCGGCAGCTTCTCGCTGCACTTCCGGCCCCCTCGGCAGGGACGCAATCCGAAGACCGGCGAGGCCGTGGCGCTCGCCGGCAAGCACGTGCCGCACTTCAAGCCGGGCAAGGACCTGCGCGAGCGCGTCAACGACGGTGCGGATCAGCCGATTCGCGATTGATACGAGCGCCTTAAGGGTCTCCTAGCGGCGCCGGCCACATGCCCGATCTTTCGCTGCTGGAGTGGTTCCTGATCCTGGCGGCGCTGGTCATCGGAATTCTCGCGGGACATTTCGGCTGGGGCAAACGCTGGCCGCGGGCGTTCGGCAAGCTCCATCCCGACTATCTCACCGGTCTCGACTATCTCGTCTCCGAGCAGCCCGACCGGGCGCTCGACATGTTCTTGAAGCTCATGGATGCGAACGCGGACACCATCGAGACGCATTTCGCGCTCGGCGCGCTCTATCGGCGCCGCGGCGAGGTCGAGCGCGCCATCCGCATTCACCAGAATCTTTTGGCGCGCGCGGCGCTCGCGCCGGAGCATCGCGAGCAAGCATTGCTCGCGCTCGCACAGGATTACCTGCGCGCCGGGCTTCTCGATCGGGCCGAGCAGCTCCTTCAGCAGGTGAGCGAGGTGCCGCGCTTGCGCGCCAGCGCGCTCGCCGCGCTGCGCGGCGTCTACGAGCGCCAGCACGAATGGCAACAGGCGCTCGACACCTACCGGCAGCTCGCGCGCATCAAGGCGGCTCCGCCGAAGCGCGTCGCCGCTCACTACTTGTGCGAGCTCGCGACGCTCGCGATGGAGCGCGGCGAGATCGACGCGGCGCGCAACCTGCTGCGCCAAGCGCGCGAGGAGACCGCGCCGTTTCCGCGCGCCGCCGTGCTGCGTGCGCAGATCGCGGAGCACGAGGGCGACCTCGAGCTCGCGGAGCGCTTGCTGCGCGCGGCGCTGCGCGAGTCGCCCGATCTTCTGCAAGAGGAGCTGCCGCATCTTTTGCGTCTCGTCGGCGCCGAGCGGCGCGATGCGCTGCTCGCGGAATTGGCTGAAGCGGCGCTGTTGCGCGACACCGGCGAGCTGCGGCAATTGGTGTTCGCGGCGGTGACCGCCGACGTGGCGCAAGCCGCGCCGCTGCGCGCGGCGATCGAGACGGTGTTCGCAAAGGACGAGACGCTGCGCGCCGTCTGGCAGGCGGGCGACGGCCGCTTCGAGCGCACCGCTCGAGAGATCGGCGCGCTGCTCGCGCACGCCGAGCGCTACCGCTGCGGCGAGTGCGGTTTCTCCGGCCGAAGCTTTTACTGGCATTGTCCGGCCTGCCAGTCGTGGGAGACGTTCGAGACCTACGCGGTTGTTAAATTGCGCTGAAAATCCGCTATGATTTCTCCATGAAACAAGTCGTAAAAACCTGCGTGTTTCCAGTCGCCGGCCGCGGCACGAGATTCCTCCCCGTCACCAAGGCGAGTCCCAAGGAGATGTTGCCGATCGTCGACAAGCCGCTCATTCAGTATGCGGTCGACGAGGCCTTGTCAGCGGGCGCCGACACGCTCGTGTTCATCACCGGAAGCTCCAAGCGCGCCATCGAGGATCATTTCGACAGCAACCCGGAGCTCGAGGCGGTCCTACAGCAGCAAGGCAAACAGGATTTGCTCGAGACGCTGCGGGGTATCCTGCCGAGCTGGGCCTCCTGCGTGTACATACGCCAGCCCGCTCCGTTGGGGTTGGGCCACGCGGTACTGTGCGCGCGGCCGGTGGTCGGCGATGCGCCCTTCATGGTGCATCTGGCGGACGATTTGATCGAGGCGCGCGTCTCCTGCCTCAAGCAGATGGCGGACGTTTTCGCGGTCCACGGGGGAAGTGTCCTTGGCGTGCAGACCGTGCCGCGGCAGGATACGGACAAATACGGCATCGTGACGCTGGAAAAACCCATCGTCGCGCGCGTCGGAAGAATCTCTCACATCGTCGAGAAGCCGAAGCCCGACAAGGCGGCCTCCACCTTGGCCGTGGTCGGGCGCTACCTGTTGACTCCTTCGCTGTTCGACGACCTGGCAAAGATCGGCAAGGGCGCCGGGGGCGAGATCCAGCTCACCGACGGCATCGCACGGCTGATGCAGCGCGAGGCGGTGTACGCGTTCGAGTTCGAGGGTAAGCGCTACGACTGCGGCAACAAGCTCGGGTATCTGCAGGCGACCGTGGAATTCGCTCTCAAGCACCCGAGCCTCGGCAGCGAATTCGCGGCCTACCTCAAGGAGCTCGCCGGCGGCTTGTAAGCCGCCGCTCCGATCCTTGCCAACGCGCCGCCGAGCGCGGTCCTTGCGCTAGTGCGCCCGCTGTTTGCGTCCTTGATGCCAGGAGCCCTGACTGCGAGAGCCCGCGCCGTGACTGCGCGAACCCGGGGCGTGACCGCGCGAGCCGCCCGCGTGGCTGCGCTGGCCGGAGCCCTGGCTGCGCTGGCCGGAGCTCTGGCCGCGGTTGCCAGCATGCGAATGGGCGTGCGCATCGCGCCGCTCGCGCGATTCTTGCGGCGCGGTTTCCGTTACCTTGAAGACGGGGGTCTCGAGGAACGGAACGGCGCGGCGCAGCACCCGCTCGATGTCGCGAAGCAAACCGGTCTCGTCGCTCGAAACCAGGGAAACCGCCTGGCCGAGCGCGCCCGCCCGACCGGTGCGGCCGATGCGGTGCACATAGTCCTCGGGCACGTTCGGCAGCTCGTAGTTGACCACGTACGGCAATTCCTTGATGTCGAGACCGCGGGCGGCGACCTCGGTGGCGACCAGCGCGGTCACCTGACCGCGCTTGAACAGATCGAGCGCCTTGATGCGGGCGGCTTGACTCTTGTTGCCGTGGATCGCGGCCGCGCGGATGCCGGCACCCTCGAGCTGCTGTGCGAGGCGATTGGCGCCGTGCTTGGTGCGCGTGAAGATGAGCGCCTGCGGCCAGCTACCCTCTTGGATCAAGTGCACCAGCAAGTGGCGCTTGTGATCCTTCTGCACGCGATAGGCGCGCTGCTCGACCAGCTCGATGGGCGCGTTGCGAGGCGCCACCTGGATCGACAGCGGGTCGCGCAGCAAGCGCTCCGCGAGCGTTCGAATGTCGTCGGAGTAGGTCGCCGAGAACAACAGGTTCTGCCGCTTGGGCGGCAGCAGCTTGATGATGCGCCGGATGTCGTGAATGAAACCCATGTCGAGCATGCGGTCCGCTTCATCGAGCACCAGCACCTCGACCTTGGACAGATCCGCCGCCCGCTGCTGAGCGAGGTCGAGCAATCGACCCGGCGTCGCCACCAGAATGTCGCAGCCTGCCTTAAGCGCGCTGATCTGTGGGTTGATGCTTACGCCGCCGAACACCTGGGTGATACGGAGCGGCACGTATTTGCCGTAATCGCGTGCGCTTTGGGCCACTTGCGCGGCGAGCTCGCGCGTGGGAGCGAGTATGAGCGCGCGCGGAGCGCGCTCTCCCGGAGCCGAGGCGGCAGCAAGCCGCTGCAAGATGGGCAGCACAAATCCGGCAGTTTTGCCGGTTCCGGTCTGCGCGCCGGCCAACACGTCGCGGCCCGCAAGAACCGCCGGGATGGCCTGAATTTGAATGGGAGAAGGTGTGTCGTAGCCTTTGTCGGCCACAGCACGGAGTAATTCGGGCTTGAGCCCGAGATCGGAAAATGACATCGAAATTCCATAATTTAAGCTCGCACGGCGGAGCGCAACGCGTCCACAGCGGCCAGCAGCGAGGGGATGAAAAGATTACGAGTGCGTCGAAGACGGACCGCGAGCTGAGGGCGGCGCTGACCGAGCACCTACCCTTGATTTAGCTCTCTGTATCGTACAGGGTCGGTTGCTTGCTGTCCAGCAGCAAGAACGTGAGCGGGTTCAATATCGCGTCGTTACGGCGGTGAGCCAGGCGGGCGAGCGGTCGAGGATCCAGGCCTCGAGCGTCTTGTCCGTGCCGCTGACGATGAGCAGGCCGAGACCGAGCACACCCAAACCGAAGAGCTGTTTGCCGTACCGGCCGGCGAGCAGCAGCCGGCCGCGAAGCCTCATGAGCGCCGTGCGCGAGAGGGAGCCGAGCAAGATCAGGGGCGCGGCGGCGCCGATCCCGAACAGGAGCATGAGCAAGCTGATCTGCCCGAGATCTTTTCCCTGACTCGCGAGCGTCGTGGCGGCGCCGAGCGTCGGACCTACGCACGGGCTCCACACGATGCCGAGCAGCGCACCGACCAGGAATTGTCCGGGCAGACCGTCGAGCGTGATTCGCGCCAGCAATTGGTGGCCGGAATTGCCGAGCGCGCCGGCCGCTCGCGCGAAGAGCTCCGAGAGCGGGGGGATGAGAAGGATCGCGCCGAACACCGCGAGCAGCACCCCGCCCGTGGTGCGCAGGATGTCGGGATCGATGGCCGCGCCCGCGGCTGCGAGCGCGAGGCCGACGATCGCGAACGACAGCGCGAGCCCGAGGCCGAGCGCCCACGGTCCGCGCCGGTGCGCGTTCACCGCCGCGGCGACGAGCACCGGTACGAGCGGAAGCACGCAGGGCGACAGCGTCGAGAGCGCGCCCGCCGCGAGCCCGAGCCCGTACGTGGCAGGACCGAAATTCAAGTGGCGCGCCGCAGGAGCGCCGCGAGGCTATCCTCTTGTGTATCGCCGGTCGAGCGTGCAACCTCCTTGCCGTCCTTGAACACCACGATGGTGCTTTGCTGGGTGACGCCGAGGGACCGCTTCAACGATTTTTCGGTGTCGAAATTGGCGACGTACAGCGTGAGGGATTTGAACGCCGGCGTTTGCGTGAGCTGTTTGAGCACCGGCGACTGCGCGCGGCAAGTCGGACACCAATCGGCGTGGAACACCACCGCGACGGGTTTGCCGGCGGCGCGCGCGGCGTCGAACTGCGCCTGGTCGAAAGGAACCTCGGCGGCCGGGGTGCGCGATACGATGAGGGCCATCACGATGCAACAGATTGCCGCGGCGAGAGATTTCATGGGCTTCTCCAAAAAGCAGGTAGCTGGAAAGATGACCGTGCCGAACCACCAATTATTACCCGCCCGGCGCGAGCCGCTCCATGGCCTCTAAATCCGAGATCGTCGCATTCCTGGCGCGCGAGTTCCCCAAGGCCCGCTGCCGGGTGGAGGAGGTCGGCGGCGCGTCGGCAACCGTCTCCCACGAGATCGGCCCCGGCGATCTGCGCCCGGGCCAAACGGTGTTCGGCCCGATCTTGATGACCGTCGCCGACGTCGCACTGTACGTCGCCGTCTTGGGTGAGATCGGCATCGTCCCGCTCGCGGTGACCACCAACCTCACCATCAACTTCATGCGCCGGCCCTCCGCCGACAAACGCATCGTCGGCGTGTGCAAGCTGCTCAAGGTCGGCAAGCGGCAGGCCGTAGGCGAGGTGCTCTTGTACTCGGAGGGCGATCCGGATGCGGTTGCGCACGCGATCGGAACCTACTCCATTCCGCCGACGCGCTAGCGGGTCTTTTGCTAGGCTAAGCGACGTGCGACCCGATGACTACATGGCCCTTGACGGCGTCGGCTTGGCGGAGCTCGTGCGCCGGGGCGAGGTGGTGCCGCAAGCCTTGACCGAGGCCGCCATCGCGCGAATCGATTCCCTCAACCCCACGCTGAACGCGGTGGTGGAGCGCAATTACACGGCGGCACGCGCGAGCGCGGCGTCTCAGGATCTAGAGGCCCCTCTCGCCGGCGTGCCCTTCCTCGCGAAGGACATGAACATCGAGGTCGCGGGGCTGCATCTCACCGCTTCGTGCCCCTGGCTTCAGGCACTGCCCCCGGCAGCCGCGGACGCGCCGCTCGCGGCGCGCTGGCGGGCGGCCGGATTGTCGATACTCGGGCGCACCAACACGCCGGAGTTCGCGGGCGATTTCGTGACCGAGCCCACCTGGCGCGGCCCGACGCAAAATCCATGGGATCTCTCCCGAAGTCCCGGCGGCTCGAGCGGTGGGGCGGCGTGCGCCGTGGCCTCGGGGATGGTGCCGATCGCGCACGGCACGGACTCGGGCGGCTCCATTCGGGTGCCCGCGGCCGCGTGCGGGCTGGTCGGTCTGAAACCGAGCCGCGGATGGACGCCGGTGGGTCCGCACCACGACGAGCTCGCCGGCGGCCTCGACTGCGAGCACGTGCTCACCCGCACGGTGCGCGACAGCGCGCTCATGCTGGAGTTGACCGCCGGTCCGGAGAGCACCTCGCGCTATCCACTGCGTTCCGCCGCCGGCATGTTCCAAAGCGCGCAGGGCGCCGCCGTGCCGGCGCTCGATATCGCGGTGATCTTGCCCACTCCGAGCGGCGCGCAGCCGAACGAGGAGATCGGCGCGGCCGTCGAGGAACTCGCCCGCTTTCTCGCGCGCGCCGGGCATCGCGTCCGCAACGCGGTATTTCCGGAATCCGCCAACTGCGGGGAGGCGGCCGGCGTCGTGTGGCTCACCGCCGTCGCGGAGGAAATCGACTACTACCGAGGCCGCATCGGGCGGCCGCCCGAGCGGCACGAGCTCGAGGCGCTCACCTGGGGGGCCATCGAGGTCGGCCGGCACAACAACGCTGTCGACTACGTCCGGGCGCGGCGCGCGCTCACTCGCGCGACCCGGGACATGGCGGAGCGGTTCAAGGACGTCGACGTGCTCATTCTGCCGACCACGGCCGGCCATGCGCCCTTGACCGGACAGATCGACGGGCGCACGGCCGCATTCGATCTCGACCGCTGGAATGCCGAGTCGTATGGCTACGCGCCGTACACCGAGATCTTCAACATCACGGGTCAACCCGCCGTCTCGTTGCCGCTCGCCGTGTCCCGCGGCGGGCTGCCGATCGGCATCCAGTTCGCGGCGCCGCTCGGCGAGGATGCGAGGCTCATCGGTCTCGCGGCCTGGCTCGAGCGCGAGCAGCCCTGGCACCAGCGGCTCGCGGAGCTGCGCAGCCGCTTCACCTAGGCTCCTCGTCAGAGGCCGGCGAGCAGCGGCCGCCGCGCGGCGCCCAACAAGATCTGAGTCAGCTCCGCGGCTGGGACGGGCGGCGCGAAGTAAAAGCCCTGTCCCTCGGGGCACTGGCGCTCGCGCAAGAACTCGAGCTCCGCGCGAGTCTGGATTCCTTCGGCGACGACGCCCATATTGAGGCTCCGGCCCATGTTGATGACGGCGCTCACGATGCTCGCGTCGTCCGCGTCGCTGGTCATGTCGCGCACGAAGGATTGATCGATCTTCAAGGCATCGATCGGAAATCGCCTCATGTAGCTCAAGCTCGAGTAGCCGGTGCCGAAATCGTCGAGCGCGATCCTAACGCCGAGAGTCTTCAAGGCGCGCAGGATCTCGGCGGTCGATTTCCAGTCCTGCATCATGAAAGTCTCGGTCAGCTCGAGCTCGAGAAACCGCGGCTCGAGCCGGTTCTGCTCGAGGATCTGGCGCACGTTGCTCAAGAAGTCCTTGCCGCGCAGCTCCACCGCGGACACGTTGATCGCGATCGAGACCGGGGACAGTCCCTCGTCCTGCCACGCCCGCGCCTGCCGGCAGGCGGTGTCGAGCGCCCAGCGGCCGATAGGCACGATCAACCCGGATTCCTCGGCCACCGGGATGAAGCGCGCCGGCGGGACGATGCCCCGATGCGGCCGTTGCCAGCGGATGAGCGCCTCCACGCCGACGATGGCGCCGCTCTGGAGATCGACCTTGGGCTGATAGTTGAGCACGAACTCCTGCCGCGCGATCGCCTGGCGCAGATCGAGCTCCACGGATTGGCGCTCCACGGCATTGGCATTCATGTCGGGCCTGAAGAACTGGTAATTGTTGCGCCCCGAGTATTTCGCTTGATACATGGCGAAGTCCGCATTGCGCGTGAGCGTCTCCGCATCGGCGGCATCTCCCGGGAACGTGGCGATGCCGATGCTCGCGCTGATGCGCAGATCGTGGTCGGCGATCCGATGCGGCGTGTCGAGCGCCGCGATGATCTTCTCGGCGCACACGGCCGCATCGTGCGGGTGAACCACCTCGGCGAGCAGAACCAGGAACTCATCGCCCCCTTGCCGGCTCACGGTGTCCGAGCTGCGTACGCAGCCCTGGAGCCGCCGCGCGACCGAGCGCAAGAGCTCATCGCCCACCGCGTGACCCAGGGAATCGTTGATCTGCTTGAAGCGGTCGAGATCGATATAGAGGACGGCGACCGTGCCGCCGACGCGATGCGCGCGCATCATCGCCTGGTCGAGCCGGTCGTTCAGCAAGGTGCGGTTCGGCACGTCGGTCAGGCTGTCGTGCAACGCGAGGCGGGCGAGCTTTTGCGACAATTCGCGCGCCACGGTGACGTCATGGGTCACCATGACCGCGCCGACGACGCCGCCCAGTCGGTCGTGAATCGGCGCGGCCGAAGTTTCCACCGCGAGCTCGGCGCCGTCGCTGCGAACCAGCATGCAGTCGGCGTCGACGCCCACCGTGCGATCCTCGATGATGGCTCGCGCGGTGGGGCTTGGAATCGGTTCGCGGGTCACGACGTCCACCAGGCGAAACACGTCGTCGACCGCGCGGCCCTGGGCTTGGGCCTGGGACCAACCGGTCATCCGCTCCGCGACGATATTGAGATAGGTTACCCGACCCCAGAAGTTCATGCTGACCACGGCGTCGCCGATCGAGTTCAAGGTGACGTGCGCGCGCTCCTTTTCCTCGAACAGCGCCTCGGCGTCCTCGGCGCGCGATTCCTCGCTTGATTGCAGCGCACGCTCCGTCGCGCGCCGGCCTCCGACATCGCGAAAGACCAGGATGGCGCCCGCGAACGCACCGCTCGCGTCGCGGATCGGCGAGGCGCTCCACTCGATCGGCAGCCGGTTGCCGCGAATATTGATGAGCGAGGTTTCGTTCGAGTGCGCGGTCCTTTCGCCGGTCCGCAGCACGGTCTCGACCGGATTCTCGAGAGGCACGCCGGCATCATCGTGGATGATGCGAAATACGGCGCCCGCGGGCTTGCCGATGGCATCGGAGGAGACCCATCCGGTCGTCTCCTCGGCCGCTGCGTTCATGTAGCTCAGGAGTCCGGCGGAATCGACGGCGATCACGGCGTCGGCAACGTGCCCGAGCGCCGCCTGCAGGTGCCCGCGCAGCTCTGGCCGCTCCGCAAGGGGACCCACGGCTACCTATCCCGGTGCATAACACCAATCAGGCTAACCAAAATGCCGCTGAACGCTTATGAGGGAAGTGCTCAATCGCGCGTAGGAACTTACCGATAGGCGGTGATCGCCTGCTTGCGCCGCGCGGTGAGAATCCACTCGGTGTAGCCGTTCGGCTCCGAGCGCCCCTTGAAGATGAGATCGCACGCCGCGTTGAACGCGATGTTGCCGTCGAGGTCTCGGCACATCGGGCGGTAGCCACGGTCGCCCGCGTTCTGTGCGTCGACCACCGCCGCCATCCGGCGCAACGCCGCGAGCACTTGCGCGCGGTCGCAGATCCCGTGGCGCAGCCAGTTCGCGACGTGCTGGCTCGAGATGCGCAGCGTCGCCCGATCCTCCATGAGCGCAACGTTGTGGAAGTCGAGCACCTTGGAGCATCCGACGCCGGCGTCGATCCAGCGCACCACGTAGCCCAAGATGCTTTGCGCGTTGTTGTTGAGCTCGGCCTCGATCTCATCCGCGCTCCACGTGGGCGAGGCTAGCAGGGGCGGCGTCAAGACGTCGTCGAGCGGCGCGGGCGCTCGACCCTTGAGCGAGGCTTGCACCTCGCCCACGTTCACCTGGTGATAATGCAAAGCGTGCAGCGTCGCCGCCGTCGGCGAGGGGACCCACGCGGTGTTGGCGCCCGCCAGCGGGTGGGCGAGCTTGCTCTGAATCATCTCCGCCATCCGGTCCGGCATCGCCCACATGCCTTTACCGATCTGAGCGCGCCCGGGGAGCCCGCAGGCGAGGCCGACGTCGACGTTGCGGCGTTCGTACGCATCGAACCATACGGCCTTCTTCAGATCGCCCTTGCGCGGAATCGGCGCGGCCTCCATCGAGGTATGAATCTCATCGCCCGTTCGGTCGAGGAACCCGGTGTTGATGAACACGACCCGATCGTGCACGGCGCGGATGCATTCGGCGAGGTTCACCGAGGTGCGACGCTCCTCGTCCATGATTCCGATCTTGAGCGTCGATCTCGGCAACGACAGCAGGTCCTCGACCTCGGCGAGGAGCTCGCCCGCGAAAGCGGCCTCCTCGGGCCCGTGCATCTTGGGCTTGACGATGTAGACGGAGCCGGTGCGCGAGTTGCGGCGCGCGGCGGGGCCGCGCAAGTCGTGCAGAGCGATGAGCGAGGTCACCGCCGCATCGAGGAAAGTCTCCGGAATCGGCACGCCCTCGAGCGTGACCGCGTCGGTGAGCATGTGATGCCCGACGTTGCGTACCAGCATGAGACTGCGGCCGTGCAGGACGATCTGCCCGCCGCCGGGCCTGAGATAGCGCCGATCCGGGTTCAGGCGGCGCACGACCGAGTCCGCGCCCTTCTCGAAGCGCGCTTCGAGCGAGCCCTGCATGAGTCCGAGCCAATTGCGATACACCAGGACCTTGTCCTGCGCGGTGACCGCGGCCACCGAATCCTCGCAGTCCTGGATCGTGGTCACGGCGGATTCGAGCACCACGTCGCTGAGGCCCGCGGGATCGTCGCGTCCGATATGGTGTGCCCGGTCGATGTGAAGCTCGACGTGCAGTCCGTGATGCACGAGCAGAACGAGCGAGGGGGATTCGGCCGGCCCCTGGTATCCTGCGAGCGCCGCGCCGTGCTTGAGCGGCGCCGCGCCGCCGTGCTTCAGCGCGACGATGAGGCCCTGCGGTGTCACGCGATAGCCGACGGAGTCGCGGTGCGTGCCCGCGCTCAAGGGGAAATGATCGTCCAGGAAGTCGCGCGCGTAGCGGATCACCCGCTCGCCGCGTCTCGGATCGTAGGCTCCACCTGCGGGCGCGCCCTCCTCGAACGGGATCGCATCGGTGCCGTAGAGGGCATCGTAGAGGCTGCCCCAGCGCGCGTTTGCGGCGTTCAAGGCGTAGCGCGCATTATTGACGGGCACCACGAGCTGCGGGCCGGCGATCGTCGCGATCTCGGCGTCGACATTCTCGGTCGTGACGCGAAACGGCCCTCCCGCGGGCACGAGATAACGAATCCTGCGCAGAAACGCCTTGTAGGCCGCGGGATCGAATTCCGCTCCCGGATGCTCGCGGTGCCAGGCGTCGATTTGCGACTGGAGCGAGTCGCGCCGCTCGAGGAGGGCGGCGTTGCGGGGCGCGAGGCGGCCGACGAGCGTCGCAAACCCGTGCCAAAAGGCCTGTGCCTCGATCCCCGTCCCCGGGATCGACTCTCGATTGACGAAATCGTACAGGCTACGGTCGACGTCGATGCGGTCGACACGTACGGTT
>JBEKVP010000023.1:0-13192 GCA_049513935.1 Steroidobacteraceae bacterium | reverse complement strand
ATAGAAGAAGGCGGTGTCGCCCTTCTTCATGGAGTCCCGGAGCATATTCCGCGCCTGATAGTTGCGTACGCCGTCCCAGGCGGTCGTCTGCTTCGGCTTGGCCGCGAGGTCGTCGATGCTGAAGGAGTCCGGTTCCGATTTGAGCAGCCAGTGGTTCATCGATCGCCCCTATAAAACTCGATTCCCGATTCCGTCGCCAAGGCATCCAGGCGCACATCGTGGTCCAGCGCAGAGACCGATTCGGTGCGCTGACAATCGAAGGCGAGGCCCACCAAGCGGGGACCGAGCCAGTGGCGCCGCTGGCGGCGCCAGACGAGCGCACGGTCGTAGAAGCCGCCGCCCATTCCCAATCGGCGGCCCAGTCGGTCCACCCCGACCAGGGGAACGGCGATGAGATCGAACCAGCGTGGGCCGACTGCGTTGCGATGCACGGCGGCGTGCGGGATGGATATTCCGAATGCGCCGCGCCGCGTCTTGGCGGTGAGCGGGTAGAAGCGCAGCCGCCGATGGCGCAGGCACTCGACCACCGGCACATAGACGCGGACCCGCCGCCGCCGCGCCGCCGCGATGAGAGCCGAAGGATCCGTTTCCCGGTCGAACGGAAGATAGACCGCGATCCGCGAACCCGCCTTGAATGCGGGCAACCGAGCGACGAAAGATGCGGCGAGCTTGGAGCGCGAAGCATGGTCCGCGGCAGAGAGGCCGCGGCGCGCGCCGCGCAATTGCTTGCGCAGCTTTCCCTTCAACTGATCGTTATCGAGCATGAAATGGAGATGGCGCCACCCGCATGTGCCGTTTTGGACCGTTGCTCCCGACCTGAGCAACAGGTGGGGCTAACTGCGGCACTTAAGGCTTTCCGCTCGAGGCGGACTTGCACAATGCTGCCAGCAAGCAATGGCCCCTGGGGTTTACAAATTAGGGTCAGGAGGTAACCCGATCCGCATCGAACACCGCAGGCAGCGCCAAACTTAAACCCGAAAAAGGCCGATCATACCTTCAAGCGCCTATAGCTCGAGCTGTCGACCCTTCTCCAAAGCCGACTCTACCCTCTCGCGCAGGATACGCAAGCGTCCGCCCACGTCTGAATCGAGATGGGTGTCACGATTGCGGAATCGAATCAATTCATTCGCCATATTCAGAGCGGCGATCACCGCGATGCGATCCAGCCCCACGACCTTGCCGCTGTCGCGGATCTCCCGCATCTTCGCGTTGAGGAACTCGGCGGAATCGAGAAGATCGGAACGCTCCTCGATCGGGCAGGTGATGTGGTACTCCTTCTCGAGTATGCGCACGCTGACGCGGGCCTGGTTCTCGCTCATGCTTGCTCCATGGATTTCAAGCGGCCGATCATCGCCTCGACGCGCGCGCGCACTTGCTCGTTCTTCTGCAGCAAGCTGGCCCGCTCGGCGGTCAGGGTTTCCTGGCGCTGCCGCAGCGCGCGGTTCTCTTCTTTGATCTGGGCCACGGTGACGATGAGGTCCTCGAGCCGCTTTTCAAGGCGCTTGAGCTCCAGCTCGACCGCGGATTTGGGATTGGTCTCGTTCATAGACTCCCAATATAGAGCGCACGATTGCGCAATGCAAAGGGCGACATCGTCAACTCACGGCATGCGCGAAGCGCTATCATTCGAGGCATCATGCTGGCGGACATCCGATTCAAGGACTTCGAGGACGTGCTCGCTGCCGCGGGAAGTCTCGCCGATGCCGCCGAGGCCCATGGTTCTTTGTGCGGCGCGCTGTGCTCCATGTCTCCGTACAGGATGCAAGATTGGGTTAACGAAATATTGCCCGACGGCGCGTCTCTGTCGGAAGAGTCGTCGGCCATGCTCGAACGGGTATTCACCGCCACGGCCGCATCGTTCGGCGAGCAAGGCATGGAATTCGAGCCCCTTCTGCCGGACGACGAGCAACCGCTCAACGGCCGGGCGAACGCACTGGCCCTGTGGTGTACCGGATTCCTGTACGGGCTCGGCGCGGGCCAGATCTCGGACCTGGATGCGCTCAACGGCGACGTCGGCGAGATCGTGCGCGACTTCACCGAGATATCGCGCGCCTCGGGCGATGAGGCGGATGCGGACGAATCGAACGAGCAGGCATACGCCGAGCTGGTGGAATTCATCCGGGTGGCCGCACAAGTGGTCTTCGAGGAGCTGTTGCCGCTGCGCCAGCAGGTTTATCCGACCGCTCCTCCGCAACGGCTGCACTAGCCGAAACTATTCATGACCAATGAATGGTTTCTGCTGGGGCCCGAAGGAGACTAGGCTCCTCAGCATGGATCAAAAGGAGTTCGCGCGCCGCCGCCGCCAGTTCATGCGCATGATCGGCAAGGACGCGATTGCCGTTCTGCCGGCGGCTCCCGTGCGTCACCGGAACGGCGACATCGAATACGCCTACCGCCAGGATAGCCAGTTCTATTACCTGAGCGGCTTTCCCGAGCCCGATGCCG
This sequence comes from Steroidobacteraceae bacterium, assembly GCA_049513935.1. Taxonomy (GTDB): domain Bacteria; phylum Pseudomonadota; class Gammaproteobacteria; order Steroidobacterales; family Steroidobacteraceae; genus Bog-1198. Next base: position 10,747 of record JBEKVP010000023.1, on the reverse strand, counting down.
TCGCGGTGCTGGTCCCCGGCCGCCCGCAGGCGGAGTATCTGCTGTTCGTGCGCGAGCACGACGCGCTGCGCGAGTCCTGGGACGGCGCTTGGGCGGGCACCGACGGGGCGGTGGACCGCTACGGCGCCGACGATGCGTTTCCCATCGCCGACATCGACGAGATCCTCCCCGGTCTGATGGAGCAGCGGTCGCGGATCTTCTACTCCATGGGAACTCACCTCGACTTCGATCCGCGCATGCTCGGGTGGGCACACGGCTTGCGCGTGCATGCCAGGCAGAGCTCCGGGGCGCTGCAGGAGTTCGTAGCGCTTGGGCATGTGCTCGACGACATGCGCCTCTACAAGAGCCGCGCTGAGCAAGCGCGGCTGCGCCGCGCGGCCCAGATCGCCATCGGCGCCCACCGGCGCGCCATGCGGTTCGCGCGCCCGGGCCGCATGGAATACGAGATCATGGCGGAGGTGCTGCATGAATTCCGATCTCACAACGCGGATATTTCCTATCACCCCATCATCGCGGGCGGGGCGAACGCCTGCGTGATGCACTACCGCGCCAACGACCGTCGCCTGTGCGAGGGCGACCTGCTGCTCCTCGACGCCGGCTGCGAGCACGATTACTACGCCTCCGACATCACCCGCACCTTCCCGGTGAGCGGCCGATTCACGCCCGCCCAGCGCGCGATCTATGAGGTGGTTCTCGAGGCTCAATTGGCGGCGATCGACAAGGTGCGGCCCGGCAATCATTGGAATCAGCCGCACGAGGCCGCTGTGCGCGCGATCACTCACGGGCTCGTGAAACTCGGGATTCTCAAGGGGGCGGTTCCACGGCTCATCAAGGAGCAGGCGTTCCTGCCGTTCTTCAATCACCGCACGGGCCATTGGCTGGGTCTCGACGTGCACGACGTGGGCGATTACAAGGTGGGGGGGGAATGGCGAGTGCTCGAGTCCGGTATGGCGCTCACCATCGAACCCGGCATCTACATCCGCCCCTCGCCGCGCGTGCCCAAGGAGTTCTGGAATATCGGCGTTCGGATCGAGGACGATCTTCTCGTGACCCACGGGGATCCGGAGGTGTTGACGGCGGCGCTCGAGAAGGCACCCGAGGCGGTCGAACGCATGGTGCGCGCCGCGTGACGACGCCCGACCGCGCGACGATTCCCGACCGCATGACGACGCCCGATCGCGCGACGACACGGTTCGACGTCGCGATCGTCGGCGGCGGCATGGTGGGCGCGAGTCTGGCGGTCGCCCTCGAGGGGGTCGGTGTGCGCTCGGCGCTCATCGAGGCGGTGCCGTATGGCGCGGCATCGCATCCGAGTTTCGACGAGCGCACGACGGCGCTATCGAACGGCAGCCGCCGCATACTCGAGACGCTCGGCGTTTGGTCCGAGGTCTCCGGTGACGCCACCCCCATTGCCAGGATCCACGTGTCGGATCGCGGCCACTTCGGCTTCGCACGCATCGATGCGCGGGAGCAAGGCCTCGCGGCGCTCGGGTACGTGGTTCCGAATCGCGCGCTCGGGGCGGCGCTCTGGTCTCGGCTCAGGCGTAGCGCGGACCTCACCGTGTTCAGTCCCGCCAAGGTCGCCGCGGTTGAAGTCGGGGAGCCGTTGATTGAACTTAACGTGGCCGATACCGACAGCGCGAACACCCGGGTAAGCGCGCGTCTCGTGGTCGCGGCGGACGGCGCGGAGTCCGCGGTGCGCGGCGCGTTCGGCGTGGCGGCCGAGGTGCGCGACTACGGGCAGACGGCGGTCATCACGACCGTATTGCCGCGCAAGTTCCACGAGCACGTGGCGTATGAGCGCTTCACCGCGGACGGTCCGCTCGCCTTGCTGCCGCTTGCCGACGGTCGCTGCACGCTGGTGCTCACCCTGACCCGTACGCTGGCCGAAACGGCGATGGCCTGGTCGGATGAGGAGTTCCTAAAAGAGCTGCAGCGGCGCTTCGGATTCAGATTGGGGCGCTTCCTCAAGGTGGGCCGTCGCGCCGCGTACCCCTTGTCGTTGACCCGCGCGCAACGCACGAGCGCCGGCCGCTGCATCATCGTCGGCAACGCCGCGCAAGGGCTGCATCCGGTCGCCGGGATGGGCTTCAACCTGGGGTTGCGCGACGTGGCGAGCCTGGCCGAGCTCATCGCCGACCACCGCGAGGACCTCGACGGATTATCGGCTGCGTACGATGTCTGGCGCGCCGGCGATCGCCGCGAAATCATCGCCTTCACCGACGCCCTGGTGCGCCTCTTCGCCAATCCGTTGCGGCCGGTGCAAGGCGCACGCAATCTCGGACTGCTGGCGTTCGACCTGCTGCCGCCCGCCAAGGCGGCGCTGTCCTCGCTCTCCATCGGGGCGGCGGGGCGCATTCCGAAGCTCGCGCGCGGCGTGCCGATCGGGGTGCGTCGATGAGCCGTGAATTCGACGTTCTGATCGTCGGCGCCGGCGCGGTCGGTTCCGCCATGGCGGCGCTGCTCTTGGCACGTAAGCAGGCGAGCCCCGGGCGGGTGGCGATCATCGCCGAGCGCGCAGGCCCAACGGCTGGCTCGGCGGCGGGCCACGCGGATGCGGGCGGCGGCGCGGACGACTGGGATCTTCGGGTGTTTGCGCTGAGCCGCGCATCGCAGCGTCTGCTGCAATCGTGCGGGGCGTGGCAGCTCCTGCCGTCGGAGCGAGTATTCGCGTACGAGCGCATGGCCGTATGGGATGCGAGCGGTGCGCCGCACGGCGCCGGCTCGCTCGCGTTCGATTGCGCCGAGATCGGCGAGCCGAACCTCGGCTTCATCGTCGACGGGCGCGCGCTCAACGAGGCATGCCGGCGGGCCGCCACCGTCGCAGGCGCGGTCGGCATCGAGGCGAGCGTTCGATCCGTGGCCATGGGCGCTGCGTTCGCGCGAATCGGCCTCGCCGATGGGCGCGAGCTCGACGGCAAGTTGCTGATCGCCGCGGACGGCGCGGCGTCGAAGACCCGCGAGTTGCTCGGCATCGGGACCGCGGGGCACGCCTATCACCAGGATGCACTGGTCGCCCACGTGCGCACGGCGGAGCCGCACCGCGCGACCGCCTGGCAGCGGTTCCTGCCCTCAGGACCGCTCGCATTCCTGCCGCTGCCCGATGGCCGCTCCTCGATCGTGTGGAGCGTCGGGCGCGCCGAGGCGGATCGCTTACGCGCCCTCGACGCGGCGGGATTCGCCGCGGCGCTCTGCACCGCGAGCGCGGCGGTACTCGGCGATGTCGAGCTCACCACGAGGGTGGCGAGTTATCCGCTCCATTTGCAATACGCGCTCGACTACGCGCGGCCGCGCGCGGTGCTCTTGGGCGACGCCGCGCATACCATCCACCCGTTGGCCGGGCAGGGACTGAATCTGGGATTGCTCGACTGCGCCTCGCTCGCCGAGGAGCTCGGCGAAGCGGGCGACCCCGATCTCCTCGGCGACTACCGGCCCCTGCGCCGCTACGAGCGGCGCCGCAAGAGCGAGAATCTGCTCGCCGCCACGGCGTTGGACGGCCTGGAGCGGCTGTTCGCGAACCCGGGGTCCATCGCCGGGCCGCTGCGCAAGTACGGCCTGGAAGCGGTCGGCAAACTGCCTTTCATCAAGCGCCGGCTGGCGCAGCGCGCGCTTGGCCTCGTCGGCGACGTGCCCGCGTTTCTCAGGTCCGAAGCGGCCGGATCGCCTACAGGCGATCGAGCTTGGCCGCGCAGATGAAGTCGTTCTCGGACAGCCCGCCGATGGAGTGCGTCGAGTAGGTGACGTTGCAGTAGTTGTAGCCGACTTTCAGGTCGGGATGATGATCCTCGACGTTCGCGACGTGCGCGAGCGCGTTCACGAAGCTCATGGTGCGGTAGAAATCTCTGAACTTGAGCGCGCGCTCGAGGCTCTTCGCGCCGGGGCCGAGTTTCCAATCGGCGTGAAGCTCGGCGCGCAGCGCAGTCGCCTCTGCCTCGGTCAACGGCGCAACACCGCCCTCGCAGGGCTTACACTTCTTGGACGCGAGGCCGCTGGAGACGAGCCCGCTCACGCGTGCCTCGCGTAGGTGCGCTCGATGTAGCGCTCCACCAGCTCCTGGAATTCCTCGGCGATACGCTCGCCCTTGAGCGTCACAGTCTTCTCGCCGTCCTCGTAGACGGGCGCAACGGGATGCTCGCCGGTGCCCGGCAGACTGATGCCGATGTTCGCGTGCTTGCTCTCACCCGGTCCGTTGACGACGCAGCCCATCACCGCGACGGTCATGTCCTCGACGCCGGTGCGCTGCTTGCGCCACTCGGGCATGCGATGGCGGATATGGCCCTGGATCTTTTGCGCGAGCTCCTGAAAGTACGTGCTGGTGGTGCGGCCGCAGCCCGGACAGGCGATGACCATCGGCGTGAAGGAGCGCAGTCCCATGGTCTGCAGGATCTCCTGGGCGACGATGACCTCTTGCGTGCGGTCGCCGCCAGGCTCGGGCGTCAACGATACGCGGACGGTGTCGCCGATTCCCTCCTGCAGGAGCACCCCGATCGCGGCGGTGGACGCGACGATGCCCTTGCTGCCCATGCCCGCCTCGGTGAGGCCGAGATGCAGCGGATAGCTGCAGCGAGCGGCCAGATTGCGGTACACCGAGATGAGATCCTGAACGCCGCTCACCTTGGCGCTGATCACGATCATGTTCGCGGACATCCCCAGGCTCTCGGCGCGCTTGGCGCTGTCCAGCGCCGACACGACGATCGCCTCGCGCATCACGTCGAGCGCCGGCAAGGGGGAGGCCAGCTTGGAATTCTCGTCCATCATGCGTGTGAGCAGGTCCTGATCGAGGCTGCCCCAATTGACGCCGATCCGGACCGGTTTGCGGTAGGTGCAGGCGGTCTCGATCATCTCGGCGAATTGCGGGTCGCGCTTGGATCCGCGGCCGACGTTGCCCGGATTGATCCTGAGCTTCGCGAGCGCCTCCGCACAGCTTGGATGAGCCTTGAGGAGCTTGTGCCCGTTGAAGTGAAAGTCGCCCACCAGCGGGGTTGCGACCCCCAAGGCATCCAAGCGCTCGCGGATATGCGGCACGGCAGCGGCCGCCTCGTCGTTATTGACCGTGACCCGGACCAGTTCCGAACCCGCCCGCGCCAACGCCTTGACCTGAGCGACCGTGCCCTCGACGTCCGCCGTGTCGGTGTTGGTCATGGACTGCACGACGATGGGGGCGCCGCCGCCGACGGTGACCGAGCCGATCTTGACCCCTAGAGATGTTCTGCGTGAATTCATGCCGCCTATTCTACCCGGCATAATGCCGCCATGGCGACGCGCATGGTCTACTCCACCGGCTTGGGCACGCTGTGCCCGAATTGCCGTCGTGCGGTGCGGGAATGCGTGTGCCCCAAGGGCGCACCGGGGGCGGCGCGCGCCGGGGGCGCGGTGCGCGTAGGGCGTGAGACCAAGGGTCGGGCCGGCAAGGGGGTCACCGTCATCAGCGGATTGCCGCTGTCCCAACCAGAAATCGAGGCGCTCGCCGGCGGGCTCAAAAAGCGCTGCGGCTCCGGAGGCACCGTGCGCGCCGGTGTGATCGAGATTCAAGGCGATCATCGCGACGCGATCGTCGCGACGCTCATCAAGCTCGGTTGGCCCGCCAAGAAATCGGGCGGTTGACGCAGTATTCCCCGTGGCCGCGCGGCCGGGGCGGTATCGTGTATCATGCGCGCATCGCGATAAGAGCTGTGTGGAGAGCGTCCTCGCACCAAGAGGACCGCCGAAGGCGCAACCGGTCCGGAAACGCTCAGGCGCATGTACTGCGGTCTCTTGCGATCTCTGGAGAGCGGCCGCGCCGTCGATGGCGCCGGCCCACCGAAGGGGAGCAGCGCGCTGCAAGCGCGCCCGATCTCTCAGGTCAAAAAGGACAGAGGGGCCGCGGGCACGGGTTGCGTGCCGGCGGTTCTCCGTCACTACTCGCAGCGAGGTCGCGATGGGCCTGAAGACTCCGCTCTACGACGTTCACGTGGCGTCGGGTGCCAAGATCATTGATTTTGGCGGCTGGGACATGCCGCTGCAGTACGGCTCGCAGCTCGAGGAGCATCGTGCCGTGCGCCGCGACGCCGGCGTCTTCGACGTCTCGCACATGTGCGTCGTCGATCTCAACGGCGTCCGGGTCCGTCCGCTGTTGCGTTTCCTCCTCGCGAACGACGTCGGCGGGCTCGCCATCCCCGGACGCGCCTTGTACTCGTGCATGCTGCTGCCGACCGGCGGCGTCATCGACGATCTCATCGCCTACTTCGTGAGCGAGTCCTGGTTCAGGCTCGTGGTCAACGCCGGGACGCGCCGCAGGGATCTCGCGTGGATCGAAGAGCACGCGGCCTCTTACGGGGTGTCCGTGCGCGAGCGCACCGACCTGTCGATTCTCGCCGTTCAGGGCCCCAACGCCCGTGCCAAGACGGCATCGCTCCTGTCGCCTTCGCATCGCGCCGCGGCGCTCGGTATCGCGCGCTTCTCCGCTGCCACGATCGATACCTGGTTCCTGGCACGTACCGGCTACACCGGCGAGGATGGCTTCGAGATCGTGCTGCCGAGCGAGGATGCGGTTAAGACGTGGCAGGCTCTGATCGCGCAAGGCGTGTCGCCTGCGGGACTCGGCGCCCGCGATACGTTGCGCCTGGAGGCCGGCATGTGCCTGTACGGCAACGACCTGGACGAGAACCACAACCCTCTGGAATCGGGTCTCGAGTGGACCGTGGCGTTTCTGCCTGCGGACCGCGAATTCGTCGGCCGGGGCGCGCTCAGCCGCGCGCGCGCCGGCGGCGGCGATGTGCTCGTCGGCCTGGTGCTCGAGGAGCGCGGTGTCCTGCGCAGTCACCAGGCGGTGAGCGCCGTCCCGGAGGCGTCCGCGAGCGCCGAGCCAGAGAAGCTCGGCGAGGTCACGAGCGGCACCTTTTCGCCGATCCTGAACCGCTCGATCGCGCTCGCGCGCCTGCACCCCGGCGCGGGCGAGCGCGTGATGGTCGACATTCGCGGCAAGCAGCACGCCGCCCGCATCGTGAAGCCGCCGTTCGTGCGCAACGGCAAAGTGTTGATCGAGATCTAGTCACGAGGAGATGAGAGTGAGCGAAAAGATACCGGACGATCTGCAGTACACCCGAAATCACGAGTGGGTACGCTCGCTGCCGAGCGGCGAAGTGGAGGTCGGCATCACCGATCACGCCCAGGAAGCGCTCGGGGATCTGGTATTCGTCGAGCTTCCGCAACTCGGTGCCCAGGTGACCGCAGGTTCGGCCTGTGCGGTGGTCGAATCGGTCAAAGCCGCTTCCGATGTCTACAGTCCCGTCACCGGCCGCGTCAGCGCGCGCAACGAGGAGCTGGTGCAAAAACCCGAGCTCTTGAACAGCGATCCTTACGGGGCCGGCTGGATGATGCGCGTGCAGAGCGATGCGGGCGCGGCCACGAGCGGGCCAGCGGGCGCGGCGGGCGCGGCGGGCGGCGCATTGATCGGCGCACGCGATTACGCAGAGTTCCTCAAGGAAGCGCAATAGGAAACCCCATGCCATTCATTCCGCATACCGCCGACGATGTCTCGCTGATGCTCGCCGCCATTGGCGTGCGATCCATCGACGATCTGTTCGAGGAGATTCCCGAAGGACTCAAGGCCAAGCCGCTCGACGGAGTGCCGCCGGCGCTCTCTGAGATGGAGATCGGACGGCTGCTCACCGAGCGCGCCGCGTGCGACGGCCGGCTGCTCAACTTCGTGGGCGCGGGAGCGTACGAGCACCATATTCCCGCGCCGGTGTGGGCCATCGCGACGCGCGGCGAATTCTACTCGGCGTATACGCCCTACCAGGCGGAGGCGAGTCAGGGCACGCTGCAGCTGATCTACGAATACCAGTCCATGATCGCGGCGCTGACCGGCATGGAGGTGTCGAACGCCTCGCTGTACGACGGCGCTTCGGCCCTCGCCGAGGCTTGCCTCATGGCGATCCGGTCGCATCGATCGTCGACTTCGCGGCGCATCTTGCTGCCGCGCACCGTGAACCCGACGTACGCTCGAGTGGCCAGCGCGATCGCGCGCAATCAAGGCCTCGAATTCGAGGCGGTGGATTTCGATCGCCCCGGCGGCGCCACGCCGCTCGAGGCGCTCGAGGCGCACCGCGGCGCGGATTTCGCCGCGCTGGTACTGCAACAACCGAATTTCTTTGGAAATCTGGAGGAGGTCGATCGGCTCACCGATTGGGCGCACGCGAACAACATGCTGGTGATCGCGGTGGTGAATCCCACGGCGCTCGCCCTCTACAAGCCGCCGGGGGATTGGGGCAGCGCTCACGACGGCAAGCGCGGCGCCGACATCGTCTGCGGCGAGGGCCAGCCCTTGGGTGTACCGCTCGCAGCGGGCGGACCTTACTTCGGGTTCATGGCGACCCGCCTCGCGTTCGTGCGGCAGATGCCGGGCCGCATCGTGGGGCGTACGCAGGATACCGAGGGCCGCCCCGGCTTCACGCTTACGCTGCAGGCGCGCGAGCAGCACATCCGCCGCAGCAAGGCGACGTCCAACATCTGCACCAATCAAGGACTCGCGGTGACCGCCGCGACGATTTACATGTCGCTGCTCGGGCCGGCCGGCCTCACGCGCGTCGCCGCTGCGAGCCGGGAACGCACGGCGCAGCTGGTGCAGGCGCTCACCCGCATCAACGGCGTCAAGGAGGCGTTCGATGCGCCGCGCTTTCACGAGGCCGTGCTCACGCTCGACCGTCCGGCCGCACCGGTGCTTGCCGCGCTCGCCGAGCGCGGCATCGCGGGCGGACTCGATCTCGGCGCGAGCTTTCCGGAGTTGGGGCCGTCGCTCCTCGTCTGCGCCACCGAGACCAAGACGGACGCCGATATCGAGTCCTATGCGCGCTCACTCGGAGCGGCGATGCAGGCGCCGCACGAGACGTTGCCGAGCGCGGCGCGCGGCGCTGGGGGACTCGCCCATGCTTGAGCTCAAGCTGCGCGAGTCATTGATATTCGAGCTGAGCAAACCGGGCCGGCACGCGCCGACCCAATTCCCGCCGGCGCCGGACGCGGGGACCGCGCGCGCGCCCGAGATTCCGCCCCACCTGCGCCGCGCCGCGCCGCCCGCGCTGCCCGAGGTGTCGGAGCTTCAGGCCGTGCGTCATTTCACACGGCTCTCGCAGCTTAATTTCTCGATCGACTCGCACTTCTACCCTCTCGGCTCCTGCACCATGAAGTACAACCCCAAGGCGTGCAACACCTACGCGATGCTGCCCGAATTCCTGACCCGGCACCCGCTCGGCCCCGAGCCGCAGGGCTTCCTCGCGTGCATGTTCGAGCTCCAGGAGATGCTCAAAGAGATCACCGGGATGCAGGGCGTGAGCCTTACCCCCATGGCGGGAGCGCAGGGGGAGTTCGCGGGCGTTGCGATGATCCGCGCCTATCACCGCGCGCGCGGCGATGCGGCGCGCTCGGAGATCATCGTGCCGCAAGCCGCCCACGGCACGAATCCCGCTACGGCCGCGATGTGCGGCTGCAGCGTCAAGGAGATTGCGTGCGACAAGTACGGCGACATCGATCTCGACGCGCTTAAAGGAGCCGTCGGCCCCGCGACCGCCGGGATCATGCTCACGAACCCGTCGACACTCGGCGTGTTCGAGCACAGGATCCTCGAGGTGGCGCGCGTGGTGCACGAGGCCGGCGGCTTGCTGTACTACGACGGCGCGAACTTAAATGCGATTCTGGGCAAGGTGCGCCCCGGCGACATGGGGTTCGATGTGATTCACATGAACCTGCACAAGACCTTCTCGACGCCGCACGGCGGCGGCGGCCCGGGCTCGGGCGCGGTCGGCGTGGGGCCGCGTTTGCTGCCCTTTCTGCCGATTCCGCTGGTGGGAAAAAAAGACGCTGCCTACCGGTGGCTCACCGAGTCCGATTTGCCGGACTCGATCGGCCGACTGTCGGGATTCATGGGCAACTCGGGCGTCAACCTGCGTGCCTACGTCTACATGCGCATGCTGGGGCGCGAGGGCATGGTGCGGGTCGCCGAATTCGCGGCGCTCAACGCGAACTACCTGCTCAGGCGTCTGACGGAAGCCGGTTACGAGGCGGCGTACCCCACCCGCCGCGCGAGCCATGAGTTCATCATCACCCTGAGGCAGGAGAACCGGCGCTACGAGGTCACGGCCATGGACGTCGCCAAGCGGCTGCTCGATTTCGGCGTGCATGCCCCGACTACCTACTTTCCCCAGCTGGTGCCCGAATGCCTGCTGATCGAGCCTACCGAGACCGAAAGCAAGGAGGAGCTCGACAATTTTTGCGACGCGATGACCCAAATTCGGCGAGAAATGGAACAAGAGCCCGAGAAACTGAGGTCCGCACCGCATACAATGCCGGTCCGGCGGCTGGACGACGTGCGGGCGGCGAAGCAGCTCGATTTGGCGTGGAAGCTTGGCCGTTGAATGATCGAACGAGAGAAACCGACCGGAATCACGCGCCTCATACGGGCTTTCGGCTACTCGCTGCAAGGCTTCATCCATGCGTGGCGCGAGGAAGCGGCGTTCCGCCAGGAGGTCTGCCTCGCGGCGGGGGTGATTCCCGCCGGCCTCTGGCTCGGCCGCTCAGGGCTGGAGCGCGCCCTGCTCGTGTACCCGATGCTGCAGATCCTGGTGATCGAGATCTTGAATAGCGCCGTAGAGGCGGTTGTGGACCGCGGCGGGACCGAGCGCCACCCGTTAGCGGGGATGGCCAAGGACATGGGGTCGGCGGCGGTGATGCTGAGTTTCGCGCTGTTAGGAACCGTGTGGCTGCTCGTCTTGTC
>JBEKVP010000022.1:0-13242 GCA_049513935.1 Steroidobacteraceae bacterium | reverse complement strand
GACCATGCCCGTGAGCCGACGCCGCAGCGACTCCGACTTCTCGAGCACGGCGCGCATCTCGGGTTCGGCCGCCTCGTAACCCTTCTTACCGATCGACACGTTGCAGACCATGGACACGAGGGCCGCTCCGGCGGCGCCCATGATGGCCGCAGCGCTGCCGCCGCCCGGCGTGGGATCGGCGCTCGCGAGGCGGTCCAGGAATTCGTCGATCGACTTTTGGGTCATCGCGGTCATGCGGGTTCTCGAGCGGTCACGTGGAATACTCAGACAGGCTCTTAGCCGACCATGGTCTTGGCGAGCGAGTAGATTTCCTCGGCGTCCAGCACGAGCTCGTTCTGCTCGAACAACCGCGCGATGCAGGCGCGATGCAACGAGAGCTTGAGCGCGCCGAACCCTAAGGGTCCGAACAGGATCTTGCCGTGGCTTTCGGTGCCGCGATCGCCCAGCCCTACGCCGTCGATGCCGGCGGGCGGTGAGGCATTGGCGTCCGCCACCAACTCGAGCGAGCGGCTTTCCTGCCACTGTCTTGCCTCGAGCAAGGTGATCCCCGCAGCGCCGGTGGCGAGCACGATCTGCGCGCCGTCGACCGCGCTGCCGCGCTCGGCGGCGGTCGCGGCGGCGACCGGCCGCACCTCCGCACCGAAGCGGGCCTTGATCGCCTGGCACGCCGCCTGCACGACCTCGAGCTTTCGTCCGGTGATCGCAACCGCCGCGCCCTCGCTCGCGAGCAGTGCGGCCGCCCGCTGGCCGACCGGCCCGGTGCCCGCGAGCACCACGGCGCGCTTGCCCTCAAGGTTTCGGCCGTGCGCAAGCCACGCTACCGCCGCGGCTGCCGTGGTGTTGGACCCGTTGCAATCGAACATCACCGAGACGCGGAATTTGGCGAAGAATTTCCTGCGCACGGCGTCGAGCAACGCCTGCCCCTCGGCCATGTTGCCGCCGCCGATGAAGATCGCGGTGTTCTTCTTGTCCTTCGGGCCGCGAGTGAAGATGGCGCCCTCGACCAAACCGCCGACGTTGGCGGCGCTGACGCCGCCGTAGGCCGTGATGTGGTCCGCGCCGCCGTCGTAGCCGACGACGTTGTCGAATACCGCGGGTAGAGGGTCCGTGTCGAATTGATAGAGTAGCTTTTTCATGCGCCATCACCGCGCTCGCCGCGCGCGGATTCGTTCAGGTAACGAGATGCTGCGGCTTTCCCGCCGCCCACAGGTCGATATTATCGATCAATTGATCGGCGAGGAACTGCATGGCGCCGTCCGAGGCCCAGGCGATGTGCGGCGTCAAGATGAAGTTCGGACGGTGCACATCGAGCAGCGGGTGCCCGTTCTTGGGCGGTTCCACCGTGAGCACATCGAAGCCTGCGCCGGCGATGAGTCCCTGGTCGAGCGCCTGGATCAGCGCCGCCTCGTCCACCAGTCCACCGCGTGCGGTATTGATCAGGATCGCGCTGCGCTTCATCTTCTTGAATGCGGCAAGGTCGATCAGGTTGCGCGTGGCCGGCATGAGCGGGCAGTGCAGGGAGATCACGTCGGACTCGGCGAGCACCTGATCGTGCGGCGTGAACGTCACGCCCTCCATCTTGGGCGGCGCGTGGTCGGCGAACAGCACGCGCATGCCGAAAGCACGGCCGATCGCCGCGGTAGCCTGGCCGATCGCGCCTTCGCCGATGATTCCGAGGGTCGCGCCGTGCAAGTCCCCGATGTCGTGCGTGAAGAAGCAGAACTGGTCCGACCTGTTCCAAACGCCGTGCTCGACATCCTGGGTGTAGGCGAGGAGATTCCGGCGCAGCGCCAGAATCAGCATGAAGGCGTGCTCGGGCACGGTGTGGACGGCATAGTTGCGGATATTGGCGACCGCGATGCCGTGCGATTTGCAGTAGGCCACGTCGATGACGTCGTAGCCGGTCGCCGCCACCGCGATCATCTTCAGGTCCGGCAGCTGCGCGAGGGTGGCCTCGCGCAGCGGCACCTTGTTGACGATCGCGACGCGCGCCCCTTTGAGCCGCGCTACGATCTCATCGACGGAAGTCTTCTCGTACTCGACGTATTCGGACGCGCCCGCGGGCTTGCGTACCTTCGCCTTGAGCGAGGCGCGGTCCAGGAATACGACCTTGTGGCTCACGGAGCCTCGACCCGATGGCTCACGCCGCTTTGCCCGGTTTCGCCGCCGCCGGCTGCGATAGCGCGGCGTGCTTGCGCCAGTAGCTTTGCGCCGCCGCCACGCCGCTCCCCGGCTCGATCTTGACTCCGACATCGAGCATGGCCATTTCCGCGCCGGCGATGGCGCCCAAGAGCATGAGCTCGTTCAGATCGCCCAGATGGCCGATGCGGAACAGCTTGCCCGCGACCTTGGAAAGACCGGCGCCGAGCGCGAGATTGTAGCGATTGAACGCGCGCGCAATCACCTCCGCGCCGTTGATCCCTTCGGGCACCATGACCGCCGTGACCGTGTCGGAATGCCACTTGGGCGCGACGGCGCACAGCTTGAGATTCCAGCCCTCGAGCGCCGCCGCCCGTGTGCCCGCGGCGAGGTAGGCGTGGCGCTGAAACACGTTCTCGAGTCCCTCCTCGGCCAGCATGGTGAGCGACTCCCGCAAACCATAGAGCATCGGCAGGGACGGCGTGTACGGAAAGTATCCCGAGGCGTTGGCTTGCACCATGTCGGCGTAATCGAAATAGCAACGCTTGGAGGTCGCCGTCTTGGAGGCCGCGAGCGCCTTTTGGCTCACGCAAGTGACTCCGAGGCCCGCAGGCAGCATGAGACCTTTCTGCGAGCCGCTCACACACACATCCACGCCCCACTCATCCATACGAAAGTCGATGCTGGCGAGCGCGCTCACGGCATCGACGAACAGGAGCGCCGGATGCTTGACGCTGTCCATCGCCTGCCGCACGGCGGCCACATCGCTGGTGACGCCGGTGGCGGTCTCGTTGTGGCACACCAGAACCGCCTTGATCTTGTGCTGCTTGTCGGCCGTGAGCGAGGCCAGGTAGCGATCGACCGGAGCGCCTTCGCCCCACGGTGTCTCCAGGATCTCCACTTCGTAGCCGAGCCGCTGGCACATGTCCACCCACAGGTGGCTGAATTGCCCGAAGCGCGACGCGAGCACCTTGTCGCCGGAGTTCAGGCAGTTCGTCAGAGCCGCTTCCCAGCACCCGGTCCCGGACGATGGGAACAGGATGGGGGCGCCCGTGGTGGTTTTGAACACGGGCTTCAAGCCGTTCAGGCAGGCTCGGGAAAGCTCGGGGAAGATCGGCGAGCGGTGATCTTCCATGGACACCATCATGGCGCGGGTGACACGGTCCGGCACATTGGTGGGACCGGGCACGAACAGAAAGTTACGACCTGCCATGGAAGACTCCTGCGGTGAGGGGGGACGAAGTGCCTATCTTACCGGCGATGACCCTGCGCCCGCGACGGTCATACGCCGTCGACAGCCGCCGGTCGAGGACAGCCACCGGTCGGCAACGACCCGAACGGTTTTGATTGATTCTACCCGCAGGTTCCAGCTTATGATATATGAGATATCATGCCTACGTAGGCGGGCATCCGAGCTGGCGAACGTCACCGCTGCGGGCTACAAAAACCAGGCCTAGAGATCAAGCAAAGTGAGGCGGGGGCCGGGCTTTAGAGCGGCGGCCGGGGGGTTACGATGCGAATTGCGATCATCGGTCAGCAGAAGTTCGGAAAATCCGTGCTCGACGCCTTCATCGAGCGGGGCGATACCGTGGCGGGCGTGTTTTGCGCACCCGAGAAGCCCGGCGGCGCGCCGGACCCTTTGAGGGTCGGGGCGGAGGAGCGCGGCATCCAGTTGTTCCAGTTCCCCTCGCTCAAGGCGCCTGAGGCCCAGGATGCCCTGCGCGCCCTGAACGTCGATCTGGGCGTGATGGCCTACGTGCTGCAGTTCGCCCCGCAGGATTTCACCGAGATCCCGCGCCACGGCATGATCCAGTATCACCCCTCGCTCCTTCCCAAATACCGGGGACCGAGCTCCATCAACTGGCCGATCATCCGCGGGGACACGCGCACCGGACTCACGATATTCAGGCCGAGCGACGGACTCGATGAAGGTCCGGTGCTGCTGCAGAAGGAAACGCCGATCGGGCCCGACGATACGCTCGGCTCGGTTTATTTCGACCGCCTCTACCCCATGGGAGTCGACGCGCTCAAGGAAGCCGCCGATCTCGTGCTCGGCGGCCGCGCCAAGGCGACCGTGCAGGATGAGTCGCGGGCGAGCTACGAAGGTTGGTGCCGCGACGCGGAAGCACAGATCAATTGGCACAATCACGTCGACTACGTCTACAACCTCATTCGCGGCTGCAATCCCGCGCCGGCGGCGTGGACGCACTGGAACGGCAAGAAGCTGCGCCTGTTCGAGGCTCGCAAGCATCCCGCGCGCACCTTCGGCCAGGTCAAGGGCAAGATCGGTGCGGTCACAGACCTAGGCGAGAAGAGCCTGTTGGTGAGCGCGCAAGGCGGGCAAATCGAAGTCTTCACGCTGCGCTTCGAGGACGGCAAGAAGCTCGCGGCGCCGGAGTTTTGCAAGCAATCGGGCCTCGCCGCCGGAACGATTCTCGGCGCCTGAACCCCATGCTCTTTCGAGGCATCTGCGCGTCCAGAGCCGGCGCCACATTCGCAAAGCCGGTGCAGCGTTGGCGACCCGAGCCTACGTGCTATATTGCGCGCCGCGTCGAGGCCGCCCCGTCGCCGAAGCATCCGCCGCGGCCGAGCGCGGCGCCATCGATCGACGGTCACAAAACACCTTCAACTGGGGAGTAATCGTGCGTTCCGATATTGAGATTGCGCAAGCTGCAACCATGAAGCCGATCGCCGAGATCGCGGCTCGACTCGGCATTCCCTCGGGGAGCGTCGAAAACTACGGGCACTACAAGGCCAAGATCTCGCTCGACTACATCGACAGCCTGAAAAACAGGCCGGACGGCAAGCTCATTCTGGTGACCGCGCTGAGTCCGACGCCGGCGGGCGAGGGCAAGACCACGACCACCGTGGGCTTGGGCGATGCCTTGAACAGGATCGGCAAGAAAGCCGTGATCTGCCTGCGCGAGCCGAGCCTGGGTCCGGTCTTCGGCATGAAGGGCGGCGCCGCAGGCGGCGGCTTCGCGCAAGTGGTGCCGATGGAGGACATCAACCTCCACTTCACCGGAGACTTCGGCGCGATCGGGCTCGCGCACAATCTCTTGTCCGCACTCATCGACAACCACATCCACCACGGCAACGAGCTCGGTTTCGACCTGCGCCGCGTGGCGTGGAAGCGCGTGATCGACATGAACGATCGCGCGCTGCGCGACATCACGGTCGGCCTGGGCGGTCCCGGCAACGGCTTCCCGCGCCAGGACGGATTCGACATCGTGGTCGCCTCGGAGGTCATGGCGATCTTCTGCCTGGCGCGCAGCCTCGCCGATCTGAAAGAGCGGCTCGGCAACATCGTGATCGGATACCGGCGCGATCTCTCGCCGATCCGCGCGCGCGACTTGAACGCCCAGGGCGCGATGACGGTGCTCTTGAAGGAGGCGCTCAAGCCGAACCTCGTGCAGACGCTCGAGAACAATCCCGCCTTCATCCACGGCGGCCCGTTCGCCAATATCGCGCACGGCTGCAACTCGGTGCTCGCCACCTCGACGGCGCTCAAGCTCGCCGACTACGTCGTGACCGAGGCCGGCTTCGGCGCGGATCTGGGGGCCGAGAAGTTCATCGACATCAAGTGCCGCAAGTCGGGCCTGCGTCCCTCCGCCGTGGTGATCGTAGCGACCATACGCGCACTCAAGTATCACGGGGGCTCTGAGCTCAAGCAGATCAACACCGAGAATCTCGCCGCGCTCGAGAAAGGCATCGCGAACCTCGAGCGTCACGTGAATAACGTGCGCAATCATTACGGCTTGCCGTGCGTGGTTTCCGTCAATCAGTTCACGGCGGATACGGCCGCGGAGCAGGCGCTCCTCGCCAAGACGATGAAGGGGCTCGATGTGCCGCTGGTGCTCGCCCGGCACTGGGCCGAGGGCGGCCTGGGCGCCGCCGACGTCGCGCACAAGGTGGTCGAGCTCGTCGAGCGCGGACAATCGAACTTCAAGTTCGTGTACGACGAGAAGCAGACGCTCTGGGACAAGATCAAGGCGGTGGCCACCAAGATCTATGGCGCCGCCGACATCTCCTCCGACGCCAAGATCCGCGGTCAAATCGACAAGCTCCAGGCGGACGGCTACGGTCACTACCCGATTTGCATCGCGAAGACGCAATACTCGTTCTCGACCGATCCGGGAGCGCGCGGCGCGCCAAGCGGCCACACGGTCAACGTGCGCGAGGTGCGTCTCGCCGCGGGCGCGGAGTTCATCGTGGTGATCTGCGGCGACGTCATGACCATGCCGGGATTGCCAAAGGTGCCCTCGGCCGACAAGATCGACATCGACGCCCAGGGCCGGGTGGTGGGCCTGTTCTGAGGTTCGCGGCGACAGATCGTGCCGGCGCGGCCGTCGGCACGACCGCGGCGCTAGAGCGTCAGCACGATCTTGCCGATGTGCTTCGAGGTCTCCATCAGGCGGTGGGCCTCGCTCGCCTGTGCGAGCGGGAAGGTCGCGTGAATGACGGGTCTCACCCGTCCCGCTGCGATCAGCGGCCAGACGTTGCGCCTCACGCCCTCGGCGACGATCGCCTTCTGGGCGACGCTGCGGATACGCAGCGTCGAGCCGGTGAGCGTGAGCCGCTTGCTCATGATGGTATTCAAGTTGATTTCCGCGCGCGCGCCGCCGATCAGGGAGATGACGATCAGCCGCCCCTCGACCGCCGCGGCGTCGAGATTTCGCGCGAGATACGCGGCGCCGACCATGTCGAGAATCACGTCGACGCCCTTGCCGTCCGTCTCCTTGCGCACGATCTCGACGAAATCCTGCGCGTGATAATCGATGCCGCGCGCCGCTCCGAGGCGCTCGCAGGCGCGCGCCTTGTCGGGACTGCCGGCGGTCGCAAATACCCGCGCGCCCCACGCGTGGGCCAATTGAATGGCGGTGGTGCCGATGCCGCTGGTGCCTCCGTGGATGAGCACGGTTTCGCCGGCCTTCAGGCCGCCGCGATCGAACAGGTTCGTCCAGACGGTGAAGAACGTCTCGGGGATCGCGGCCGCCTCGACCATGGAGAGCCCTTCGGGCACCGGCAAGCACAGCGGCGCCGCCGCGGTGGCGTAGGCGGCGTAACCTCCTCCGGGCAGGAGCGCCGCCACCCGATCGCCGATCGCGACGCCCGCGGCGCCGGGACCCAGTGCGACGACCTCTCCCGCGATCTCGAGTCCGGGAATGTCCGAGGCCCCCGGGGGCGGGGGATAACGGCCCTGCCGCTGCATGACGTCGGGACGATTGACGCCCGCCGCTTCGACCCGCACCAGCACCTCGCCCTCGCCGGGGCGCGGCGTGGGGCGCGTGGCGAGCTTGAGCTCGTCCGGGCCGCCGGGCGCAGCGATCTCCACCACGGTCATCTCCGCGGGTACATTCGACATGGTTTTTTTCCTCCGCGCTGCCGCGTGCAGCCGCATGCATCGTACCTCAATCGAGCGCGGCTCCGGCCGTTTGAATTGGCCGGATGACGAACGTAGACTCGGGATGGGCCCGAGGCAAGCAGCTGCCGCCGGGAGCCTAGTGGCTACGCATAAACGCAGGTACACGCGGTGAGGGTCTGCATCTTCGGCGCGGGCGCAATCGGGGGCTACATTGCCGTTGAGCTTGCGTCCGCGGGCCACGAGGTATGCGTCATCGCGCGCGGGGCGCATTTGCGCGCCATTCGCGAGCGCGGCCTCACGCTCAAAATCGAGGGCCGCGAGAAAGCGGCCCGCGTCGCGGCGAGCGACGATCCCGGCGCGTTCGGTCCGCAGGATTTGGTCGTCTGCGCGCTCAAGGCGCACCAGGCCTACGAGAGCGCTCCGGCGTTCGCGCCTCTGCTCGGTCGGGAGACCGCCGTGCTCACGGCGATGAACGGAATTCCCTGGTGGTATTTCTACAAGGCGGGCGGCCCGTTCGACGACCGGCGCCTGCAATCGGTCGATCCCGGCGACCGCCAGTGGCGCGCGATCGGTCCGCAACGGGCGATCGGCTGCGTGGTCGAGCCTGCTTGCGAAGTGACCGAGCCCGGCGTGATCGTTCACCACAAATTCAAGCGCTTCATCCTGGGCGAGCCCGACGGCATCCGCTCGTCGCGGCTCGAGCGGCTGAGCGCCGCCTTGACGGAGGCCGGATTCGAGGCGCCGATACGCGAGGATATCCGCTGGAACATCTGGCTCAAGCTGTGGGGCAACGTCTGCTTCAACCCCATCAGTGCGCTCACCGGCGCGACGATCGACGCCCTGGTGAGAGATCCCGCGCTGCGTGGACTGTGCCGGGCTATGATCCTCGAGACGAAACAGGTGAACGAGGCGCTCGGCGTGAATATCCCCGATCACATGATCGATCGCCGGTTTGAGGCGGCGGGCTCCATCGGCGCGCACAAGATGTCCATGTTGCAGGATTTGGAGCGCGGGCGTTCATTGGAGATCGACGCGCTCGTGACCGTCGTGCAGGAGCTCGGCCGGCTGACGCGGGTACCGACTCCGATGCTCGATACCGTACTCGCGCTGGTGCAGGAGCGCGCCCGCAATGCGGGGCTGTACGCGCCGCTCGGGACCGGCGCCGCAGCGGCTCAACTCGAACCTTTCCGCCCGTGAGGCACCTCCTATGACCACCGCCTACATCACTCACCCCGATTGCCTGCGCCACGAGATGGGCGCCGGCCATCCGGAAAATCCCGACCGCCTGAACGCCGTGAACGAGCACATGAAGAGCTCCGGATTACTGACGGAGCTGCGCGCGCTCGAGGCGCCGCTCGCCGATCCGAAGGACATCAAGCGGGTGCATCGAGACGGCTACGTCGACATGATCTTCGAGCACGCGCCCACGGAGGGGTACGTGCAGCTCGACCCGGACACCGCCATGAACCCCTATAGCCTTTCCGCCGCGCGACGTGCGGTGGGCGCCGGCCTGCTCGCGGTCGACGAAGTGATGGCCGGCCGCGCGCAGAACGGCTTCTGCGCGGTGCGCCCCTGCGGGCATCACGCCACACCGGCGCGTCCGATGGGCTTTTGCATCTTCAACAACATCGCGGTGGCCGCCGCCTATGCGCTCGAGGCCAAGGGTCTCGAGCGGGTGGCCATCGTCGATTTCGACGTGCATCACGGCAACGGCACCGAGGACGCCTTCAGTCCGCCCGCGTGGCGCGAGCGCGTGCTGATGGCGAGCTTTTTTCAGCACCCGTTCTATCCGGGCAGCGGCACCGACAATCCCGCGCCCAACATGTTCAACGTCCCGCTCTCCGCCGGGAGCGACGGCGCCGCGGCGCGCCGCGCGCTCGAGAAGACCTGGCTACCGGCGCTCGAGGATTTCAAGCCGCAGATGATTCTGATTTCGGCGGGCTTCGACGCGCACCGCGAAGATCTGCTCGGCGGGATGGCGCTGGTCGAGGACGACTATGCGTTCCTCACGCGAGAATTGATGAAAGTGGCCGCGCGCCACTCGGAAAAGCGCGTCGTGTCGATGCTCGAGGGCGGCTACAACCTGTCGGCGCTCGGGCGCAGCGCGGTGGCGCACGTACGCGCCTTGACCGGGCATTGAGCGGAGCCTGAAGCGGCCGCGCGCGCCTGGCTCCTATCCCGCGTCGCCGCCGGGCGGCTCCGGCGGTCTGTCGCCCGGCTGCTGCTTGGCGAGCACCTGCAGCGCCTCGCGCGGCAGCTCGTCGAGTCCGCCCGTTCCGTGCTTCTGCACGTGGGCCATGAGCTTCTGGCGCATGCGCGGCGTCCAGAACCTGGTGATGTGATTGGCGATACCAGCCACGGCATCCTTGCGCTCGGGTTCCGAGCGGAAGAAGTTGCCGATGTCGTTCGCCATCTGCACCAGATGCTCGGTGCCGTCGTGTCCCCCGCCGCTCATGCTGCGCGGTTACTTGGCCGCCACGGCAACGGCCGCCGCGGCATCATGCCCGACGGCGCTGCGGAGCAGCGCCTCCTGAGTCTCGGTGAACTCGCGGAAGCGCTTCTGCCACTCGGACGGCGCATTCACGCGGGTCGCCTGCACGGCGGTGACCTTGTACTCGGGGCAATTGGTGGCCCAATCGGAATTCTCCGTGGTGATGACATTGGCACCCGATTCCGGGAAGTGGAACGTGGTGTAAATGACACCCGGCTGCACGCGCTCGGTGACGCGCGCGCGAAGCACCGTGTCGCCGGCGCGGCTCGCGATGCCCACCCAATCGCCCTCGGCAATGCCGCGCTCCTCCGCATCGTGCGGGTGGATCTCCACGCGATCCTCATCGTGCCAGCGGCTGTTCTCGGTGCGGCGCGTCTGCGCGCCGACGTTGTACTGGCTCAAGATGCGGCCGGTGGTGAGGATCAACGGATACTTGGCGTTGACCTTCTCGCTGGTCGGCACGTACTCGGTAAGCAAGAACTTGCCCTTGCCGCGCACGAACTCGCCGACGTGCATGGTCGGCGTGCCGTCGGGATGCTGCTCGTTGCACGGCCACTGAATGCTGCCGAGCTCGTCGATGCGCGCGAAGCTCACGCCCGTGAACGTGGGAGTGAGTCGCGCGATCTCGTCCATGATCTCGGACGCGTGCTGGTAATTCATCGGGAAGCCGAGCGCGTTGGACAGCAGCTGGGTGATTTCCCAATCCGCATAGCCGCTCTTCGGCTGCATCACCCGCCGCACACGCGAAATGCGCCGCTCCGCGTTCGTGAAGGTGCCGTCCTTCTCCAGGAACGAGGAGCCGGGCAGAAACACGTGCGCGAACTTCGCAGATTCGTTCAGGAACAAGTCCTGCACGATGATGCACTCCATGGCGCTGAGCGCCGCCGTGACGTGCTGCGTGTTGGGATCGGATTGGGCGATATCCTCGCCTTCGATGTACAGACCCTTGAATTCGCCGTCGAGCGCAGCCTCGAACATGTTCGGAATGCGCAGACCCGGATCGTCGCGCAGCGTGACGCCCCACGCCTGCTCAAATTGCGCGCGCACCTTGTTGTCCGAGACGTGGCGATAGCCGGGCAACTCGTGCGGGAACGACCCCATGTCGCACGAGCCCTGCACGTTGTTCTGGCCGCGCAGCGGGTTGACGCCTACGCCTTCGCGGCCGATGTTGCCGGTCGCCATGGCGAGATTCGCGATGCCCATGACCATGGTCGAGCCTTGGGCGTGCTCGGTGACGCCGAGGCCGTAGTAGATGGCGCCGTTCCCGGCGGTGGCGTACAGGCGCGCCGCGGCGCGCACTTCGCTCGCCGGCACGCCGGTGATCTCTTGCATCGCCTCCGGGGAGTTCTTGGGCAGCGACACGAAGCTGCGCCACTTCTCGAAGGAATCGACCTCGCAGCGGGCGCGCACGAAATCCTCCTTCACCAAGCCTTCGGTGACGACGACGTGCGCCAGCGAGTTGATCAAGGCGACGTTGGTGCCGGGGCGCAGCTTGAGATGGTGCTGCGCCTCGATGTGCGGCGTGCGCACCAGGTCGATGGTGCGCGGATCGACGACGACGAGCTTCGCGCCCTGACGCAGCCGCCGCTTCATTTGCGAGGCGAATACCGGGTGACCGTCGGTCGGGTTCGCGCCGATCACGAGGATCACGTCGGATTTCATGACCGAATCGAAATTTTGCGTCCCGGCCGACTCGCCGAGTGTGTTCTTGAGCCCGTAGCCCGTGGGGGAATGGCAGACGCGCGCGCAAGTGTCGACATTGTTGTTGCCGAAGCCGGCCCGCACCAGCTTCTGTACGAGGTAAGTCTCTTCGTTGGTGCAGCGCGAAGAGGTGATGCCGCCGACCGAGTCGCGGCCGTATTTGGCTTGAATGCGCTTCAGCTCGCTCGCCGCGTAGGCAATCGCCTCTTCCCAGGACACCTCGCGCCACGGATCGGAAATGCGCGCGCGGATCATCGGCTTATAGATGCGATCGGCGTGAGTCGCGTAGCCGATCGCGAAGCGCCCTTTGACGCACGAGTGGCCGTGGTTCGCGTGACCGTCCGCGTTCGGCACCATGCGCACCACTTCCTCGCCTTGCATTTCCGCGCGGAAGGAGCAGCCCACGCCGCAGTACGCGCAGGTCGTGGTGATGCTGTGCTCCGCCTGACCCTTCTCGATCAGCGAGTTCTCCGACAGCGTCGCCGTCGGGCAAGCCTGCACGCAGGCCCCGCAGGAGACGCACTCGGAGTCCATGAACGAGACGTTCTCGCTCGCCGCCACTTTCGAATCGAAACCGCGGCCCTGGATGGTGAGCGCGAGTGTGCCTTGCTGCTCGTCGCAGGCGCGCACGCAGCGCGAGCACACGATGCACTTGCTCGCATCGAAGGTGAAATAAGGATTCGAGGTGTCCTTCGGCGCGTCGAGATGGTTCGCGCCCTCGTAGCCGTAGCGCACTTCGCGCAGGCCGACTACACCCGCGACGTCCTGCAGCTCGCAGTGTCCGTTGGCGGGGCAGGTGAGGCAGTCGAGGGGATGGTCGGAGATGTAGAGCTCCATCACGCCGCGCCGGACATCGGCGAGCTGCTTGTTCTGCGTGTGTACTTTCATGCCTTGCGTCACCGGCGTGGTGCACGAGGCGGGCAGCCCCTTCATGCCGTCGATCTGCACCAGACACATGCGGCAGGAGCCGAAGGCTTCCAGCTGTTCGGTGGCGCAGAGCTTCGGAATCTGGATGTCGGACAGCGCCGCCGCGCGCAACACCGATGTTCCCTCCGGGACGGTCACCTCGCGCCCGTCGATGGTGAGGGTCACGAGCTTCGCGCTTTCGCGCTCCGGAGTACCGTAGTCATGCTCGACAATGGACAACATGGCGCAACCTCTTCGATGAAAACGCCCTCAAGCCGACGCTCGAGAGCTCTTGGTTTTGACAAAATCGTCGGGAAAGTGGTTCAGAGCCGACAGCACCGGGTACGCCGTGAGGCCTCCCAGAGCGCATAGCGACCCGTAGGTCAGTGTCTCGCACAGATCGCGCAGCAGCACCTCTTGCGCGGCGGCATTCTCGCCCGCGACCAACCGATCGATGACCTCGACGCCGCGCGTCGAGCCGATGCGGCACGGTGTGCATTTGCCGCACGATTCGATGGCGCAAAATTCCATGGCGTAGCGTGCCTGCGCGGCCATGTCGACGGTGTCGTCGAACACCACGACCCCGCCGTGTCCGAGCATGCCCTTGATGTCGGCGAAAGCCTCGTAGTCGAGCGGCGTG
>JBEKVP010000021.1:0-13381 GCA_049513935.1 Steroidobacteraceae bacterium | reverse complement strand
CGGCATCATGGCCTGATTCATGTCCTGCAGCGCCCGCGCCAGACCGTCGCGCGTGACTTGCTGCTCGGACAATTCGACGATGTTCTTCGCCGGCACGCCGAAGCGCTGCGCCATTTCGATGCCGAGTGCTCGGTCGGTTACCACGCCCGGCAGGGGGTTCCGCGGATACTCCGACACCGTGATGATGAGTGCATGATTGGAAGGCAACCGTGTCGAGCGAACGCCCGTGGTCAAGATCTGATTGTTGTCTTTGGCCTCGCGCCCGTTGCGCACCTGCGCAAGCGGCGAGACTTGAACGGCGGGCGGAGTGACCTGCTGTGCGGCGGCGAAGAATGCCGCGGTCGCGGCGAGGCAAGCCGATATTGACGATGTGACGCGGAGGATCGACGCTCGATGAGTGTTCATGCGGGTCTCGCTGTTGGGTTGAGTGAGGCTGGTCCGGCGGCCGGCGAATCGAGCGCCGCGGCGGCAATGGCGTGCGCGAGGGAGAAGGCGCCGCCGTTCGCGCCCGGCTCGGGCACGTCGTGCCAGCGCACGTCGATATCTTGGCACGCAGCGGCCAAGGTGTTGGGTTGCGCTTGCGCCGATGGCGCGGACCATCGCCACACCACCCACCCTTGATCGGTCCAGTGTTTTCCCAGACCGGTCTTTTGAGGCGTCCAGAGCTTGATGGGGCATCCGGGCCGCGCCAACATCGCCTGGACCGCGCTTCGCGGCAGCGATGCCGGCAGACAGGCGACCTGCAGTCGGCCGGCCGCCATCTCGTGCGGCGTCGGTGCGAACGCGCCGGTGCCCGACTGGAACGCATGGCTGTTCGACTCGAAAATCGCCGCGATGCCGAAGTATCCGAGAAAGACCGCTGCCGGCACGCTCAAATCGATCAAGACATCGCTCACGCTCACCGACAAGAGCGATATTGCCGCGAGTCCCGCGGGAATGATGACGAAATACTTCGCGACGGCGGGGGATCGCTCCGTGCGGCTGAATAGCCGCACCGACGCCGCCAACAACAAGAGCTCCGCTGCAAAGAGCCACGCGCGGCCGAGCGGCCGCAGGAAATCGTTGTGCTTGGTGTTGTCGATGACGGTGGCAAGTACGTAGATGCCGGGGTGCGCGTGATCCACCGGCGTCGGCTTGATGTCGTTGAGGCCGGGGGCGGTCGATCCGATGAGGACGATCTTACCGGCAAACTGCCGAAAGAATGCCTCGTCGCGATTCTGCGCCGCGCGCTGCGCATCGACGAAGCTGAACGTGCGGTACGGCGTTGCGCCCCTCGGCCAATTGATGAGGCTGCGCGGCTGCGCCGGCAGCGGCCATCCGAGCACTTGCGCCATGCGGTACGGCAGCGAAGGAATGCGGTAGCCGCCGAGCGGCTCGTAGTTGTAGTACCAGCGCACCTCGTTGTCGGCATCGGTGGCCACGTTGATGGTGCCGGTCCGCGCAGTGTCGTAGATGCTCTTGAAGTAAGGCGGCAGCAAGGCGATGGTGCGCCGGCCGTCCACCTTCGCGTCCGGGACGTCCGGATCGCGCTCGGCAAAATTGAGCATCGACACGGTGATCTGACTTTGCGGATCGTTCTTGGGATTGAGCCGCGCGGCCGTGAAGAAGGAGTTGCGGCTGCCCGCCACATAGCGGTCGAAGGCCTGTTCGCTCTGCGGATTCGCGACGTCGGGATCGGCGAACAGGATGTCGAAGGCGACCGCCCTCGTGCCGCCGCTCTCCAATCGAGCGGCGACGTCCGCGAGCACTTGCCGCGGCCAGGGCCAGCGCCCGTATTGCGGCGCCATACCGGCGAGACTCGCCTCGTCGATGTCGAGTACGACGATGTCCGCGTCCGGCTTGTAGGGGATGGGCCGGTGCCGCATCAGCCAGTCGAAGCTCGCATCGGACAGTTGCGGATGGATCGGCTCGACGAACTGATCCCACGCGCCCGTCAGCGCGAAGATGATCGCGAGCAGGACGTAGAAGTGGTTGCCGATGCGCAGCAGGATCCTTCCGAACGAGTCGCGCCAGTCCGGGCGCCGCGCGAACACCCACGCCAGAGGCTTCAACCACCACTCGATGGGATCCATCCAATCAACCCATCACGAGCCGCAGGATTTCTTGCCGTCGCCCGCGTACGTGTTCACATTGACCTGCTGTACGCTGAACGCGCCTTTGATGTGGGCGAGGCCGCGAGCGAGCGAGTCCGCGCGGCCGCTCGTGATCGAGAATGGCTCCGCGCCGTTCATCGTATTGAGGAATTCCTGCGGCTGCTCGAACGCGACCACGGTCACGGCATCCGTACCGAACGGCGCCGTGACCAGGATGTGATCCTTGGGGTCGGCTCCGGGGATGGCGCGCGCCTTGCCGCTCGGCACGATCTGCCGCTCCGAGGCGCGGGTCGGGTAAAGCAGTGTCAGTTCGCCTTGCGGATCGAGATCGAGCAGCATGAGGTAGGCGGCCTTTTGCAGTCGCACCTCGAAAACGAACGATTCGCACTGCACGAACGTGTTGCCCCGGCTGCCGGGATCGGTTTCCGCCCGCAGCCCGAGCGTGTCGGTTCCCTGCGGCACGGACCGGTTGACCCACGCCTGGGCTTCGATGCGGTCGAGCAGCTTGGGATCGCTCGCCTTGGCGCTGACGATGGGATCGCCCGCGGGACCCAGCAACTGCACTTGCTCGCCGCTCTGGCGAACGGTGAGCTCGCCGTCGCGATCGACGACGGCGACATTCCGGAGCGCCACGATCGCCGTTTTCAGGACCGGCGCGACGGCCTCGAGCTTGACGTGCACCGTCACATCCTTCGGCGGCGGGCCCGCGGCGCCTGAGGCAGCCATGGCGCCTGAAGCGGCCAGGTTGTGCACGGCCGTGAGGAACTGGTTCGAGCCGATGTCCTCGGGGTCTTCCGCGATCGCCGGCAGGAGTTGCGGGTGCTGGGCCAGATGACGGCCTTCGAGGAAGGCATTCATCTGCTCGCGCGCTTGGGCGTAGCTGAACGAGCCGGTAACCATTTGCCCATCGAGCAGGCGCAGGAACGCGTCGGTAAATGCGCCGTGCGGCTTGCCGTCCAGGGTCGGATGCTCCTGCAGGTCGGACGCGCTCGAAATGTCGTTTCCGGTTTCGCTGTCGCTCGCCCCGGACAGCAGAATCACGTGATGATAGGGGTAGGGCGGCGGGGGCTCCCGGGCGCTCGGAGCAGCCGCCGGGCTTCCCGCGCTCGCCCCGACCCCGAGATCGCGTTTGCGCAGAGGCACATAGCGCGTGTGAGCGTGCTTCTGACCGATGCGCCGGACGACCTGTCCGGAAAAGCAGCTGTCCGACACGACCACCACCCAGCGGCCCCCGGTGTCCAGACGCTTGAGCCGGGGCACCAGGTCGCGCCGCCCGATGATCAGGGTGCGTTGTTGTGAGGCCGTGTCGTCGGGATCGAAGTCGTAGGGAAACCACGCTCCGGTCGCATACGGCAGATCGAACTGGTTGTCCTCGTCGTTCGCGCTCGTGCCGTGGCCGCTGTAATAAACGAGCACCGTATCGCCGGGTGCCGATCGCTGCTCGAGCGCCGAGACCTCGGCCAGGATCCGCTCGTGCGTGGCATCCTTGTCCTTGATGACCAGGACGTCCTTGGGGTCGAACTTCCAGCGCTCGACCAGCGCCTTCTGCATCCCTTGGATGTCGGCCTCGGTACCGAGGAGCTGGTAGTTTTGTTCCATTCCCCGGTCGGCAAAGTTCCCTACCGCGATCAGCAGCGCAACGTTGCGCGCCGCGGCCTCGCCGGCGAGCGCAAGACCGAGAAGCGCTGCGCCCAGCAGAGACAACCGCCGGATCCAGGGCGATACGCCGCTCATGCGATTGCACGCTCGCAGATTGTTGCAGCCATGGCTGCGCTCCCGAATGGGCCTATTGGCCGCTTGTTTGAGCCGCTATGATGCGCCTGCCGCCGCCACGGAAGCCAGAGAAACCTGCGCCCGCCGGCGAGCCAACGGCAAAGTTTGACGGGCGCGGGGAATTCCCGGAGCATCCTTCCCCCGGGGTAACCACGGGTCCTCGCGCGCGGACCGCTTGCGGAATAAGACAAGAATGACTCGTCACCGCCCTCTGAGACGTCCCGAGCCGCTCGGCTCCGCTCGAATCGGCGTTTTCGGGCTGCTCGCCTCGGCCCTCCTGATGACGGTATCCGGCTGGGCGAGCGCGCAGTCCGACGCCCTGCTCCAGACCTTTCAGCGCTACGACGCCGCGAAGGCGGCAGAGCGCGTCGCAGAGGCGCTTGCGTACGGCGATGAGGCCGTGAAGCTCTCCCAGACCGAGGGCGTCGACAAGGAGGATCAGGTGCGGCTGTTGCGCGACATGGGCGATTTCGCCGCGCAAGCGGGCCAGGACTCGCAAGCCCTCGCCTACTATGACCAAAGCTTGAGGCTCGAAGAGGCCTACCTCGGTGCGGAGCATCCGGATCTCGTGCTGGCGCTCTCCGCCGTCGCGGACTTGCACATCAAGGCCAAGCGATTCGCACAAGCGGCCGCGGTCTTGCGACGCATCGTCAAAATCGAGCGCGCGACCTACGGCGATCACCACGAAAACGTCGATGCGACGCTCGTCAAACTGCGCGACGTCTACCGCGCCGCCAACGACTCGCAAGCGGCCGCAGCCGTCGAGGCCGAACTGCAGCCCTCGGCGGCATCCAAGCGCAAACTCTGGGCCCTCAAGGGGGGCGTCACCGTCGAGTCGAAGCGCTACGCGCTAAAAAACGGCTTCGCGAGCGTGCGGGTGTTTTACGGCACCAATCGGGTGCCGACCGGCGAGGCCAAGCCTGCGTTGCTCTACGGGCGCGCGAGCGGCCCGCTGCAATACGGATATCTCGACGTCACCATTCCACAAACCCATAAATTGGCGGAGCTCGAGACGCCGAAGCAATGGTCGGAGTACACGCTTCGGGTCACGAACACGGACATGCGCAGTCAGTTCGTGCTGCTCGACAACGTCAAGCCGCTCTCCAAGGAGGACTTCGTCGAGCGCTTGCAGCAGGAGATCCAAAGCTCGCCGTCGAAGGATGTCTTCATTTTCGTGCATGGCTACAACAATTCCTTCGAGGATACGGCCCGGCGCACCGCGCAGCTGGCCTACGACCTCGACTTCGACGGCACACCGCTCATGTACAGCTGGCCTTCCCAGGGAACGCTCGGCGGGTACTTCGGCGACGAGGGTGAGATCGACGTGAGCGGCCGGCGCTTGGCGGAATTTCTCGGCACGGTCGCTGCGCAATCCGGCGCCGAGCGCATTCACATGATCGCGCACAGCATGGGCAATCGCGTCCTGCTTGCCGCGCTCAAGGAATACTTGCCGGCGCACGCGTCCGACAAGCGTGCTCGCCCGTTCGGTCAAGTGGTCTTCACCGCACCCGATGTCGATCGCGGCGCGTTTATAACCGCGTTCGAGTCCTTGCGCGGCGCGGCCGATCGCCTCACGTTGTACGCCTCGGACACGGACGTTGCGCTCAGACTGTCGAGGTATTACCACGGCGAGCCGCGCGCGGGATCGGCCGGTCCGCTCATCATCAAGCTTAAAGGTCTCGACACCATCGACGTGTCGGGCCTGCCGGCGGACATTCTCGGTCACAGCTACTTCGCTGCAAACGGCGGCGCCGTCTACGATCTATTGCATTTGCTCTGGCGCGGCGACGCGCCGGACTCGCCGCAGCGCTGCAGCACGGGAGAGGGCCCTTCCGGCACGGCGGTCGTGGTCTGGCGCTTCAACGTCTCCAGATGCCAGGGCAGCGAGCTGTTGGAGGCGGCGATGCTCCTCAAGGAATATCGCGATCAAGGGCGGGCTCAGATCCTGAAGCAGGTCTCGGATCAGATCGCCGCGCTTACCGAGCCCGCGCAAAAACGGGCCGCCAAGCTCATTTTCGAACGCCTCAGCCTCTTGCTGGCCGCGGCGGGCCAGCCAGCCGGGTGAAGCCCATTCGCAACCGCAGCGCGTCGCCCCTCGTTTGGCTGCTCGCCCTCGCGTCGCTGCAGACGCCCGTCGCGCAAGCGGCGCGCGACAAGATCGACGTCCACGCGTACCTCAACGATTCCTGCATCGTCGCCGACGAGCCCTACTACGTGCCGCCCGGGCAAAAAGACGCCGCGGGGGAGGAGATGACACCCAAGTTCTTCCCGCTGCTCGGCGTGGTGATCGGCAAGCTCGTGGAGCTCTTCATCAACCACGAGGTCCAAGGCAAGGCCAAGCAGATGAAAGCCGGGGCGGACCGCAAAGACACGCGCTACGCCACGACCAACGAGATGAACCTGTATCGAGCGGATCTTACGGCCGCGCCGGTGGTGCGCATCAACGGGAGGCTCGGCTGCATGACCGTCGTCGCGGCCCACTTGAAACCGGACGGTACCGATTGCACGGCGGCCTACGTACCGAAACAGCTCGATCTTTCCACGATGCACTTGCCGCAGGAGCAGTGGAAGAGCACGCGGACCGACGATTCGGTCGAGAATCAGTTGCGCCGAGCCAATATCTGCGTCGACGGCAATGCATGGGCGGTGTACGAGGCGCGTTTCGAGTTCTCCAAGGACGGCACGGTGTACCGATTGAAGGATGCCGGCTATCGAATCAATTCCTTGCTCACGACCGAGGATAAGAACGCAAGCCGCACGGTGCTCTATACGCTCAAGATCTCCCAGCCGAGTGCGAGCGATCAATTGGAGGTTCTGTCGAGCGCTTGGATCAAGCTCGGCACGGTCAGTGCAGGCGCGAAATCGACGGGCTCGCCGGATTCCGCCAGCCCGTGGCTCAAGGTGCCGCCCTTGTCGACGGAAGCCCGCCGCGCGTATGACGAGAAGACCGGCCCAAATCAACAGCTCATGGGGGAGATCGAGGCCCTCAAGCGCGCGATGGCGCGCAACCAACGGCTCATCGAGGAGCTCGATCGGCGCAGCGCCGAGGCGAGCGCCGATCTCGTCGAAGGCCTGAAACAGGAGCGCACCAAGACGGCGGTGCAAGTCCAGGTGCAGGGTGCCGAGCTCGACGTGCGGAACGCGGAGTTTCGCGATCTGCCGCACGACCCGCTGGAGTTCATGCCGGTCGAGATCGAGGTCGCCGTGACCGAGACCGAGTCGGAAAAGAAATCGCAGCTCGCGCTCGCCCAGATCGTGGGCGACACCGGCGGGGCCGTGGCTTCAGCCGTGGGTAGTCAAGTCTCCGACATGATTTCCCGATCCATCAAGCTCGCCGACGCCGATGCCGCGCCCGCCTCCGCCGCCGATACCAGCGAGCTGGCTCGGGCCCGGGCGAGGTACTTCGATGCCTTGGTCGATGTGAAAACCGCATCGAACGCGAAGTCGCAAGACAATCTTGCGGCCGCAAAGACCCGATACAACGACGCACGCCGCTCTCTCGGACTGGATCCCCTTCCATGAGCCATAAGAACTCAGCGCTCCTTACCCTGATGATCGCCACGTGCATGGTCGCTTCCGCGAAAGCGGACCCGCCGCAGTCGCCGGACGGCGTCATGTCCGACGAGCAGATCGAGAATGCCCTCAAGCCGGCAAAGACCCGCGGCATGTCCATGCGCGGACTGAAGCGCACCCAGGCAGCCGAATCCGCGGCGGCCGTCAACCTCAACATTCCTTTTCAATACAATTCGAGCGAGCTCAAGCCCGAAGCCTCGGCGCAGCTCAAGCAGCTTAAGTCCGCACTGACCAAGGAATCGCTGCGCAACGATCGATTCCTGGTCGGGGGCCACACCGATGCAAAGGGTAATCCGGCGTACAACAAAGAGCTCTCGCTCAAGCGGGCGGAGTCGGTCAAGCGCTATCTGGTTGCGGCCGGCTTGGATCCCGGTCGGCTCGACACCGTCGGCTACGGCTCCGACCAGCCGCTCGCGCCCGATCGACCCGATGATCCCGCCAATCGCCGGGTGGAGATCCGCGATCTCGGCGAGGCGCCCGCCAAACCTTGACTCATCGCGGCGCCGTCGAGATCGCGAAGCTCATCGAGGGCGCTCCTCACCGCCCCGGGCGGCTCGAGCCGGCAACAGCAAGGCCGGCAGCTCCCCGAGCGAGTCGATGAGCGCGTCGCATGGCAGCTTGCGCGGGTCCTGCCCCTCGTTGTACCCGTACGGCACGCAGACGACGGGGATGTTCGCGCCGCGCGCCGCCTGAACATCGTTGACCGAATCGCCGACCATGATCGTGCGCGCCGTCGATACCCCCAGCCGCTCGCAAGCGAACAAGAGCGGCTGTGGATCGGGTTTGCGTCGCTCGCAGCTATCGCCGCCGACGACGAGGTCGACCCAAGCGATCAAATCGAGCCGCGCGAGCAATCCGCGCGCGAAGCGCTCCTGTTTATTGGTGACCACCCCGATGCGCAGCCCGGCCCCGTGCAACAGCCGCAGGGAATCGCGCGCGCCGGGATAAGGCCGCGCGTCGAACTCGTTCGTTTCCTCGAGCGCGCCGTAATGGTGGAAGAAACGCTCGACCATCGCCGCTTGCGAGGCGTCGTCCAAGGTGCGGCCTTGAGCCGCGGCCGTGCGCTGGATCAAGATCGGCGAGCCCCGGCCGATCATGCGGCGCACGTCGTTCTCTGCCGCCGGACTCCAGCCGTATTCGGCGAGCGTTCGATTGAGCGCCAACGCGATGTCGGCCGCCGTATCGAGCAAAGTGCCGTCGAGATCGAAGAGCACCGCCTCGAGCGGCCGCCCGCGCCAATGAGCGCCTTGAGTCGTATCGGCCATCAGCGCAGCGTCAGGCTGACCGGGCAATGGTCGCTCCCCATCACGTCGGCGTGAATCTGCGCCGCGGCGACCTTTGGGCGAAGCTTCGAGGACACGAGGAAGTAGTCGATTCTCCATCCCACGTTCCGCGCGCGCGCGTTGGTGAAATTGCTCCACCATGAATAGTGCCCGTTGCCTTGCTTGAACAAGCGGAAGGTATCGACGAACCCGGCATCCACGAAATTCTGAAAGCCCTGGCGCTCCTCCTCCGTGAAGCCCTTCTTGCCCCGATTGGGCTTCGGGTTGGCGAGGTCGAGCTCGGTGTGTGCGACATTGAGATCGCCGCAGAAAATCACAGGCTTGGTGCGCTCGAGCTTCCGGCAATAGGCGAGAAAAGCCGGATCCCAGTGCCGGTGTCGAAGCTCGAGGCGGCTGAGATCGTCCTTGGCGTTCGGTGTGTACACCGTGACCACATGGAACTTGTCGAACTCAGCCGTGATCAGCCGGCCCTCGTCAGCGCTGTCGCGCTCGAGCTCGTCCGCGAACTGGTAGCGCCGCGCGAAAGCTCGAGGGAACCCGTTGATCACCCGCAGCGGTTCCTGCTTGGTGAATATCGCCGTGCCCGAATAGCCTTTTTTCGCCGCCGAATTCCAGTACTCGCGATACTCCGGCAGATCGATCTCGAGCTGGCCGCGCTCCGCCTTGGTCTCCTGCAGACACAGGATGTCGGGGCGGTGGACCTTGAGAAAGGCGCGGAGATGGCCTTTCTTGTGCACGGCGCGGATGCCGTTGACGTTCCAGGAGTAGAGCTTCATACAGCGACATAATACAAATAAAATGAATGACTTGCATACCGATGCGGCATTGCGGAAAAGCGCTCTGGCGGCCGCCGGCAAGCGTGGCCGTGCCTTTTACGCTATTGACAATCATTCGCATTCGCGTTCACAATCAACCCATGATCGTTTGCGTCTGCAAAGCCGTGTCAGACCGGCACATTCGAGCCGCGGTGAAGGGCGGCGCCACCCGCCTCAGGGACTTGAGCCGCCAGACGGGGCTTGGGACGTGCTGCGGCAAATGCCTACCGGAGGCCCGCAGCACCTTGGCCGACTCGTTGAGACTGCGCCACGACGATCGGGGGTCGCGCCAGGAGGCGTGCTCCTACTTCGCGGATCCCGTCGCCGCATCCGTCTGACCGCCCGGATCTGACCCGGGTCTCACGGCGCCCGACGATCGGGCATACAATCCTCTACTTCCACTCACTGGCCGCGAGGAATTGCCGTGCAGGGTGATGCGAAAGTCTTGGACTATCTGAATCAAGCGCTGAAGAACGAGCTCACCTCGATCAACCAATATTTCGTGCACGCGCGCATGCTGGACAACTGGGGCATGAAGCGCCTCGGCAAGATCGAGTACGACGAGTCCATCGACGAGATGCGGCACGCCGACCGTCTGATCAAGCGCATCCTGTTTCTTCAGGGTCTGCCGAATCTGCAGGATCTCGGCAAATTGTTCATCGGCGAGGACGTGCGCGAGATATTGGAATGCGATCTCAAGCGCGAAATGGCCGCGCACCCGATGTACCAGGCCGCGATCGCGCACTGCGAGTCGGTCAAGGATTTCGTCACGCGCGAGATCCTGGTCCAGATTCAAAAGAGCGAAGAAGAGCACATCGATTTCATCGAGGAGCAGCTCGGCCTCATCGAGAAGATGGGGCTACCGAACTACGTTCAGAGCTCGACCGGCGAGTTGGGCGAGAGCTCTTCGAGCTGAGCGCCCGCCGCCGGCGGCGCGGGCTAACGGTCGGGCGGCTGCACAGCGAAGGGAGGCGGCTGCACCGCGAACAGCTGGCGCTCGATATCCCCAAACGACTTGAACTCGAGCGCGTTGCCGGTCGGGTCGAGAAAGAACATCGTGGATTGCTCGCCCACTTGCCCCTTGAAGCGCGTGTAGGGCGGAACCACGAACTCGACGCCCAGCCGCCCAAGCCGCTCCGCCAGTGCAGTCCATTGCTCCGCCCGCAACACCACTCCGCAGTGGGGCACTGGCACGCCGTGCCCATCGACCGGGTTGTAATGGCTCGAGAGCTTCCCGTCCTTGCCCAGGCTCGGATTCAGATGACAGACGAACTGATGCCCGTAGAGATTGAAGTCCACCCAATCGATATCGCTGCGGCCCTCCGCGCATCCTAGGATATCCTTATAGAACCGGCGCGCTTCCGCGATGTCTCGCACCTGCACGGCGATGTGGAACGGGGTCAGAGGCTCGCGCGAATTCGAAGGACCTTGCATGTTTTTACTCCGCCACGGGCAAAGCTATTTCAATCTGCACTTCAACAACACGCGCGTGGACCCCGGAATCGAGGATCCGGAATTGACGCCGTTCGGCGTCGAGCAAGCTGCGGCGGCCGCGAACGAGCTCGCGGGCGTCGCTCTCACGCGCATCATCGTGTCGCCCTATACGCGCGCGCTGCAGACCGCGCAGCCCTTCTTGGAGCTGCGCAAAGTGCCAGTCGACATTATGCACGAGGTTCGCGAGCGCACGGCGTTCGTGTGCGATGTGGGGAGCGCGCCCACGTTGCTCGCCGCACGATTTCCGCATCATGACTTCGCGCACTTGCCGGCGCAATGGTGGCATCCCGGCGTCGAGACCCTGGAGGCGACCATCGCGCGCGCCGACGCGTTCCGGACGCTGATGGCGGCGCGCAGCGACCGGGCCACCACGCTCCTGATCAGTCATTGGGCGTTCATTTTGGCGCTGACCGGCCAGTCGGTCGCCAACGGCGAACTCCTCGAATACGATCCGACTCAAGCTGCCCCGGAGAGGATCGCTTGGCCGCGATGATCGAGCGAGCAAGGCGCATCAATCTCTTCGCCGGGCTTCGGCCGCTGCGGCGCGCGCGCGTACTGCGCGATGTGCTCGCGGGCCTCAACCTGGCGTCGATCAACATCCCTCAGGTGCTCGGCTATTCGCGTATTGCCCAGATGCCCGTGATCACGGGACTCTACACCTTGCTCCTGCCGCCCGTGGCGTTCGCGATCTTCGGCGCATCCCGCCATCTGGTCGTGGCCGCCGACTCCGCCACCGCAGCGATCTTCGCCGGCTCGCTCTCACCGCTCGCCGCGGCGGGCAGCGCGCATTACACCGCGCTGGTCGGGATGACCGCGCTGCTGACCGCGGGGTTCCTGGTTTTGGCGCGGCTCTTCAAGCTCGGATTCCTCGCCGATTTCCTGTCGCGTACGGTGCTGACCGGGTTTCTTGCCGGGGTCGGATGCCAGGTCGGCATCGCCATGCTCGGCGATATGTTCGGCGTGGCCGCAAGTTCCCGCAACTCGCTGCTTCGGCTCTGGCAGATTCTCGACGGCCTGCCGCACGCGAGCGCGCCGACGGTGGTGCTGTCCCTAGGTGTGGCCGCGCTCATTCTGCTCGGCAACCGCTTTGCGCGGCGGCTGCCCCTATCGCTGGGCGCGGTGGTTGCGACCATCGGAGCGAGCCAGGTCTATCGCCTCGCGGAGCATGGCATCGCCGTCGTCGGGCCGGTCCCCGGCGGATTGCCGCCGATCCGGCTTCCCGGCGTCACGTGGAGCGAGTTTCTGATGCTCGTGCCCGTGTCCGCCTCATGCTTCGTCATGATCATCACGCAAAGCGCCGCCACCGCGCGCGCATTCGCCTTGCGCTATGGCGAGAACGATGACGTCGACGCCGACATCCTCGGCCTCTCGGCCGCGAACGCCGCTGCCGCGGTGAGCGGCACGTTCGTGGTCAACGGCAGTCCCACGCAGACCGCGATGGCGGACCGCGTCGGCGCGCGCAGCCAGGTCGCGCAGCTCGCGCTCGCCGGCGCCGTGCTCTTGGTCCTTCTGCTGCTCAGCCGCGAGCTGGCGTACCTGCCGCGCTGCGTGCTCGCAGCCATCGTGTTCACCATCGCCGTCGGCATGATCGACGGCAAGTCCTTGCGCGACATTCGCCGCGAAAGTCCGGGCGAGTTCTATCTTGCGGTCACGACCGCTGCGACGGTCGTGGCGCTCGGCGTCGAGCAAGGGATCCTCCTGGCGATCGCGCTTTCCTTGTTTCGTCACGTCCGTCACAGCTACCGCCCGCACACGATGATGTTCACGCCCGACGCGACCGGGCGTTGGGTGCCGGGACCTGCGACGCCGGGAAAGGTCACCGAGCCTGGGCTCATCGTCTATCGATTCGGTGCGGATCTGTTCTACGCGAATCAGCATGGCTTCTGCGAAGAGGTTCGCGCGCTGGTGAAGCAGGCGCCGTCACCTGTACGCTGGTTCATCATCGACTCGGCAGCCATCACGGATATCGACTATTCCGCGGCGCGCTCGATCCGCGATCTGCTCGAGGACCTGAAGCGCAGCAACGTGCGAGTGATTTTCGGGCGCGTGAGCCCGTATCTCAAATCGGACATGGACCGGCACGGCATCACCGCCGTCGTCGGCGAAGCGCAAATATTCCCGACGCTCCACGAAGCCACCGCCTCGGCCGGATTCAAATCGCCGGGGGCGCCTTAGCCGGGGGCGCCTTAGCCGGGGGCGCCTTAGCCGCGGGCGCCTTAGCCGGGGGCGCCTTAGTCGAGGGCGCCTTAAGCCCGGGGGCGCCTTAGCCCGGGGACGCCCAGCCCCGGCGCGCTAGCCTGCGGCGGCGGCGGGCTCTTTGATCGGCCGCAACCACTTCGCGATCATCGCG
>JBEKVP010000020.1:0-13453 GCA_049513935.1 Steroidobacteraceae bacterium | reverse complement strand
TTTGCCGTGAGAACGGCATGGGCGGCCGGATCTTCAGAATATTGTCGTGGAGCCCGATCCGGCTGAGGAGCACGCCGCGCTCACACATGAGGTTCACGACCCGCTTGGTGTCCGGCGTCGCCGGCGTCTTCGAGCCGCGATCGCTCACGAGCTCGACCGCGAAGAACATACCCGCGCCGCGCACGTCGCCGATGAGCGGGTGGCGCTCCTTGAGCTCGGCGAGCCGCTCGAGCGTGTAGTTGCCCACGCGCACGGCATGGTCGAGCAGCCGCTCGTCATCGAGCACGTCGAGCACCGCGGTGCCGACCGCGGCCGACACCGGGTTGCCGCCGAAGGTGTTGAAGTACATGTTGCGTTCGGTGAACGCGTTGATGAGCTCCGGCCGCGCCACGACGCCCGCCAGCGGGTGGCCGTTCCCCATCGGCTTGCCGAGCGTCACGATGTCGGGTACGACACCGAGCTTCTGGTGCCCCCACATGTGGCTACCGAGGCGGCCGAAGCCCGCCTGCACCTCGTCGGCGATGAAGAAGCCGCCTGCCGCGTGCACATGCGCGAGCGCCTTCGCCATGAACCCCGACGGCACCGTGGGCAACCCTTCGCTCGAGAACGCCGTGCAGAACAGGAGCCCCGCGAAACGGATCCCGTCCGCCGCGAACCCCTCGATGGCGCGTCGGACCTCGTCCGCGTAAGCGCTCGCCAGCTCCGCATCGCTCCGGCCGGCGCGATCGCGATACGGGTCCATGACGGGGACGGTGCGCACGTAGGGACCGCGCGCGCTTGCAGGTGTAAACAGCGAGCTCACCTGCATGACGGCGGCGGTGTTGCCGTGGTAGGCCCAATCGGTGGCGATGATGCCGAGACCGCCGCTGCAATCGCGCGCGATGCGCAGTGCGAGCTCGTTCGCTTCGCTGCCCGTGCAGCAAAACACGGCCATCGAGAGCTCTCGATCGAACAGCGACACGAGCCGCTCCGCGTAGGCGACCACGTTCTCATCGAGGTAGCGCGTGTGGGTGTTGAGCGTGCCCGCCTGGCGGGAGAGCGCCGCGACGACGCGCGGATGACAGTGGCCGACGTGCGGCACGTTGTTATAGGCGTCGAGATAGCGCTTGCCGTCCGCGTCGTACACCCAGACGCCCTCACCGCGCGTGAGGTGCAGAGGTTTGTCGTAGAACAGGGGCGAGTGGCGTCCCAGGACCCGGTAGCGCCGCTCGAGCAAGGATTGCGTAGCCATGTCACTGCCCCTGGTAGAAGGCTTCGAGCACGACCGGGCTCTCGGGCAGGGTCGACCCGCCGTCCACCACGATGGTCTGCCCGGTGATGTACCCCGCCGCATCCGAGGCGAGGAACAGCATCGTGTAGCCGATGTCGACGGGATCGCCGAGCTTGCCGAGCGGGATCTGGCTCGCCATTTGCGCGAGCGCCTCCGCACCGCCCAAGGCATCCATCGCCGGCGTGAGGATGTAGCCCGGCTCGACGCCGTTCACGGTGATGTTCTGGCGTGCGTACTCGAGCGCCGCGGTGCGGATGAGGCCGTTCATGCCGCCCTTCGAGGCGGCGTAGTGCGCCGTGCCGGGCATCGCGACGTTCGGACCCGTCACCGAGGAGGTGAACAGGATCCGCCCGCCGCCCTGCTTGCGCAGGTGCGGGAGCGATTCCTGGATCAGCCAGAAGCCGGCCTTGAGATTGACCGCCAGCGTGCGATCGAGATCCTCATCCGACAGCGCCTCGATCGAAATGACCGGATAGACGGCCGCATTGTGAATGACGATGTCGAGGCGCCCGAAGCGCTCGACCGTCTGCGCGACCACCCGTTTCACCTCGCTGCGGCGCCCGACGTCCGTCTGGTTGAGCCAGGCCGCGCCGCCACCCTTGACGATGGAATCGGCGACCGCGCGGCCGTTCGCCTCGCTGCGCGTCGCGATGACCACCTTTGCCCCGGCCTTGGCAAACACCCGGGCGATGCCCTCGCCGATGCCTTGCCCCGACCCGGTGATGATTGCAACCTTGCCCGATAAATCGACGATCATGTGATAATCCCTTAGTCGACTCCAGTCGAGTATCATGAACATCCGTTGCAGTGTCAACCCGAAGGGAGCGCCGTTGAGCCGGTTGCAGAAAGCCTCGTTCCGAGCGC
This sequence comes from Steroidobacteraceae bacterium, assembly GCA_049513935.1. Lineage (GTDB taxonomy): Bacteria > Pseudomonadota > Gammaproteobacteria > Steroidobacterales > Steroidobacteraceae > Bog-1198. Next base: position 11,319 of record JBEKVP010000020.1, on the reverse strand, counting down.
CGGGCATCGCCCGCCGCAAGCGTCTGCTCGCCGCGGCGCGGGCACTGCTGGCGCATCGCGACCTCGACGAGATCAGCCTCGCCGACGTCGCGCGCGCCGCGCGCATCCCGAAGGGTTCTGCTTACCACTACTACGGCGACATCCTGGAACTGTACGTGCAGCTGATCGCGGTACTCGGGGAGGAGATGCTGGAGGACGTGCGCCGTCCCATCCGGGGCTCCGCTCCCGGCTCGTGGGCCGACATCGTGGCGGCGCTCGTGCGCCGCGGCGCACACTACTTCAACGATCACCGCGCGGCGCGTCAACTGCTCATCAGTCCGAAGACTCCGCCCGAGCTCAAGCTCAAAGACCGGCAGAGCGACAAGCGGATCGCCAGGCTGTTCGAGGAACAGATCGAGGAGCGCTTCGTGCTGCCGCGAAGCGCGGCCCGCACCGAGATGTTCTTCCGCGCGGTGGAGATCGCCGACCTCATGTTCAGCCTATCGATGCTCGAGCACGGATCGATCACGCCGCAGATGGCCGAGGAGGCGATCCGCGCCGTCACGGGTTACCTGGGGACGCACCTTCCGGCGACGCTGCCGAGGCGCTCGTCGCGGACCGGCAAATCGGTCGCCGGTACGGCCGCCGGGCCGCGCAGCGCTTGAGCACCCGATTTCTTATATAGTCGGTTCGCGTGAAAATCATGAAGCAGAGCTCTCGCGGAACGTTGCGGCATCATCAAAACCTCGGACCGAACGCCCCGCTCATCGGCAAGCCGCGCTCGCGCCAGGCGCTCGCGACGCCGGCGTTGATCCTGGATCTCGACGGCTTCGAGCATAACCTCGCCGCCATGTCGGCTTTGTGCAAGCGGGCGGGTCTCAAGCTGCGGCCGCACGCCAAGACCCACAAGAGCGTCGAGATTGCGCGGCGGCAGATCGGCGCGGGCGCCGTGGGCATCTCGGTGGCGACGTTGCGCGAGGCGACCGTGATGGTCGAGGCCGGAATTCCGGGAGTGCTGCTCACCACGCCTTTGACGGGCGCGGTCAAGATCGATCTGCTCGCGCGCCTCGTCGGGCGAAGCGACGGATTCATGGCGGCGATCGACGATCCGGCGGGCCTCGCGCCGCTCGAGCGCGCGCTCGAGCGGCGGCGCAGAAAGCTCCCGGTGCTCGTCGACATCGACATCGGCATGAAGCGCACCGGCGTCCCGGACGTGGCCGGCGCGCTGGAGCTCATCCGGCGGGTGAGCTCCTCGCGGAGATTGCAGTTCGCCGGCATCCAGTGCTACTCCGGGATGGTACAGCACATCACGCGCGCAGCCGATCGGGCGCGGGTCTATGGGCGCCAGCTCGAACACGTGAAGCGGGTCCTGAAGGCCGCCGCGAAGGCCGGTCACCCGGCGGGTATCGTCTCGGGCGGGGGTACCGGCACCTTCGACATCGACCGGCGCGCCGGTCTCTTCACCGAATGCCAGTGCGGCTCGTACGCGGTCATGGACGTCGAGTATCAGGATGTCGAGCTGTTCGCGCGGCAACCGCATCCGTTCACGACCGCGCTCTTCGTGCAGTGCTCGGTGGTGAGCAATCACCATCGCCGCCTGCCCACGATCGACGGGGGCTTCAAATGCTTCTCGATGGACGGGCCGATCCCGGAGATCGCATCGGGCGCTCCCCGCGGGGCCTCGTACCAGTTCTACGGCGATGAGTTCGGCAAGATCAAGCTCGCGGCGAAATCCGCAGGGATGCGCCTCGGCGCGAAGGTCGAGCTGGTCACGCCGCATTGCGACCCGACCATCAATCTGCACGACTTCATTCATTGCGTGCGCGGGCAGACGCTGGTCGACATCTGGCCGGTCGACGCTCGCGGCTCGCTCTAGCCCATCGCCGAATGCGCCTGTACCGACTCATCGTTCCGGGGCTCGTGATCATGGCGGTGATGGTCGGCGGGGGCTACGCGACCGGACGGGAGCTGGTGGAGTTCTTCATCTCCAAGGGTCCGCGCACCGCACTCGCGGGGCTCGCGCTGACCGCGTTCTGGATCAGTGCGGCGGCCATGATCTCGTTCGAGCTCGCGCGCCGCTACCAGGCGTTCGACTACCGCAGCTTCTGTCGCATCTTCATCGGTCCGTTCTCGGCGCTGTTCGAAGTCGGCTACTACGCGCTCCTGCTGCTGGTGCTGTCGGTGGTGTCCGCCGCCGCGGGCAAGCTCCTCGCGGAGATGGCGGGACTCCCGGAGGTCGCGAACTCGATCCTGTTCATGGCGGCCGTGGCGTTCGTGGTCTACTTCGGCAACAGCTTCATCGAGAAGGTCATATCGATCTGGTCGATGATCTTCTACGCCACCTACGGGTCGATGTTTGCGCTGGTGGTGTGGAAGTTCGGTCCGCAGCTGCGCAGCGCGCTCGATGCGGCGCCGCTCGACTGGCTCGAAGCACTCAAGGACAGCTTGAGCTATACGGGGTACAACGTCGTGATCGTGCCGATTCTCATCTTCGTCGCCCGCAATCTCGAGACGCGGCCTCAGGCGCTCGCCGCGGGCGCCATGGCGGGACCCTTGATCCTGCTACCGGGCTTCGCCTCGCTCCTCGCGCTTTCGGCGTTCTATCCACAGATCCTGGGCGACCCCTTGCCGATCTCGCGGGTCCTGGGTGAGATCGGCAGCCCCACGCTGCGGATGTGCGTACAGCTCGTCATCCTGGGCGCCTTCATCAAGACCGGCGTCGGACTTCTGCATGGGTTGAACGAGCGTGTCGCCCGCGCCGTCGTCGACCGCGGCCGCGCCATGCCGCGCGGCGCCAGGCCGCTGCTCGCGCTCGGCATCATGGTGGTCGCGGTATTCGTCGCATCATCGGTCGGCATCATCAATCTGATCGGCCAGGGCTATCGGTACAGCTCGTACTTCTTCCTGGTAGTTTTCTTCTTCCCGCTGATGCTGCGCGGCCTGTGGCTCGCTGCCCGCGGCGGGGTCGCCGGGCCGCCGCTCGCGGCTCTCGTGTTGCTCGCAGCCTGCGGAATTGCCGGCATGGCTCCGTGCGGCCGCGCGCAGGCGCAAGCAGCTCAACAGGCACCGGCGGCGGGGCAAACGCCGGGGGCAACGCAACAGCCGGCCACGACACCCTCGTCGGCCGCGGACATCGAGCGCAAGCTTGCTCGCCTGCCCAAATCGCGGCGCGATGGCCTCTTGATGTCGTCGGGCAAGGTGCCGGGCCCGGACTTCACGCCGCTCCTCGACAAGGAGGTCGCGGAGATTCCCATGCGCGACGGCGTGACGCTGCACACCGAGATCTATTCGCCCAAGAGTCGCTCAGCTCTCCTGCCCATCATCTACGAGCGCACCCCGTACGGCCTGAGCCCGGACGCTCAGGGGTACTCGGCGCACCTTCGCATGTATCCCGAGCTCATCGCGGACGGCTATATCTTCGCCTTGCAGGATGTCCGCGGCACGGGAGGCTCGGGCGGCGAGTTCGTGACCGGCGGCCCGATGCGCGATCGGTCGCGTGCCCGCTCCATCGACCCCTCGACCGACGCCTACGACAGCATCGACTGGCTGGTGAAGCACGTGCGCGGCAACAACGGACGCGTGGGCACGCTCGGGATCTCCTACGGCGGCTTCATGGTGACGCGCGCGCTGGTCGATCCACATCCCGCGCTGAAAGCCGCCTCGCCGCAGGCGACCTGCGCCGACATGTTCGTCGGCGACGATTGGCACCACAACGGAGCGTTTCGCCTGAGCTATAGCTTCGATTGGATCGAAGCGATGGAGACCGAGCGGCGCGGCGCCGACCGCTCGGCACTGGAAGCGCTGCAACGCCACGACAGCTACGAGCAGTTTCTGGCGCTGGGTCCGCTCGCCAACGTGAACGCACGCCTGTTTCACGGCAACGCGCCGAGCTGGAACGCGTTCGCGGAGCATCCGAACAACGATGACTACTGGACCCACGAAATGTGCGGCGTACTTCCGTACACGCAGCGAGTGACCGTTCCCACGCTGATGGTCGCGGGGTACTTCGACGCGGAGGACTACTACGGACCGCTCGAGCTCTACCACAAGTACGAGACACAGGACCCGAAGCATTTGGTGCGCCTGGTGATCGGACCGTGGTACCACGGCGAGTGGAGCCGAAGCCCCGACGGACGCACCATCGGCGCGATCGACTTCGGTCGGGACACTTCGAGATGGTACCGAGACCATGTCCAGGCGCCCTGGTTCGCGCACTGGTTGAAGAAGCGGGAATCGCCGGATCTGCCCCCCGTGCTTGCGTTTCGCACCGGCGAGAATCGCTGGGAGCCTTACGAGGTGTGGCCGCCGCGAGAGGGCATCCTGGAGCAGAAGCTCTACCTGGCCGCAGACGGCAAGCTGTCCTTCGAGCCGCCGAACTCCGGCGATTCGAGTGCGTCCCGCGATTCAAGCCAGCACGACGATTATGTTTCGGACCCCGCCAAGCCGGTGCCTTATTTGCCGCGCCCCATCACCGACGACTATTGGGCCGAATGGCAGGTCGCGGACCAGCGCTTCGTCGACGGCCGTCCGGACGTGCTCACCTACGAGAGCGAGCCCCTCTCCGAGGATCTCACCGTATCAGGTGACCCGATTGCGCATCTCTATGCAGCCACCACCGGGAGCGATGCCGACTGGGTGGTCAAGCTCATCGATGTATACCCCGAGAGCTGGCCCGACAAAAGCCTGCGGGGATTCGAGCTCATGGTGGCGGGCGAGGTGTTCCGCGCGCGCTACCGTTCGAGCTTCGAGCGGCCGGCGCCGCTCGTACCCGGCGAGGTGACGGCCTACGCCATCGGGCTGCGCGACCGCAACCATACCTTCAAGGCGGGCCATCGCATCATGGTGCAGGTGCAAAGCACGCTATTCCCGGTGATCGACCGGAATCCGCAGCGCTACGTCCCGAGCATCTACGAAGCGGTCGAGTCCGATTTTCGGGCAGCGACGCAGAGCGTCTACCGCTCGCCGCAGTTCGCTTCGTACCTGAGCCTGCCGGTCAATACCCGCGCGCCGGCGACTTTGCCGCCGAGCCTGCCCGACTCTCAGTAACGCACCTGCAGGTCGACGCCGATGGTCCTCGGCTGATTCGTGACCCAGCGGTTGAGCGACGGAATGTTGACCGTCTGCGCCACGTTGTTGGTCAGGATCGCCATCTTGTCGGTCAGATTGTCGCAGAACACGTATGCCGAGAAACGGTCCGACGTCACGCCCGCCCGCGCGTTCACCAGGGAGTAGCCCGGCAGGTTATTGCGCACGTAAGTGATGTCCTGCATGGGGCCGACATAGGTGTAGGTGCCGCGGGCAGTGACATTCAAGGCAGCCGACACCGGCGTCGAGTAGATCACGGATGTGTTCGTGGTCACATCCGGCACATCGAGGAGCTTCTGACCCGCGACGGTGTCGGTCGCCCGGACGGTGTCATTGAAGGTCGCGTGCGTGTAGCCCACGTTCTGAGTCACGGTAAAAGACGAGCTCAATTTCGCGGCGATCTCGATCTCGGAGCCGTACACGCTGGCACTGCCCGCATTGGCCGTGAAGCTGAAGCCGCAGGAGGGGTCCACCAGCTGCTGCACGTCGGTCCACCGCTCGTAGTAGACGGCGCTGTTGATCTGGAACGTGTTATCGAGCGCGCGGGCTTTCTCGCCGACCTCGTAGCTCCACACGTTGTCGGGGTTGAACTGGCTGGGGGCGGAGCTCAAGCCCAGCGACTGGAGATTACCCGGCCCGGTCAGGCACTGCGCCGGCCCCGAGAGCGGAACGGGCGTGTTTGGACCGCCGGGCCGGAAACCTTTCGCCGCGGTGGTGTAGACCAGCACATCGTCGGTCGGCGTATAGGACAGGTTCACCTTGGGATTGAAGCCTTTGTTGTCGGCCCTGCCGAATTCCAGCACGGTGCCCGGCCCGCCCGCGATGGAGGCGATACCGCCATTGATGGCTTCCTCCTCGCTCGAGTAACGGTAGTAGCGCAGACCCAGCGTCCCTTTGAGCTGATCGGTCAGCTTGTACGACGCTTCGCCAAAGAGCGCGCGCTGGATGATGGTGATGGGCTCGCCGACCGAGATGAGGTCCGCCGTGCCAAAGATGGGCTCGAGGCCCGCATAGTTGGAGAGGGACGTCGTATTGGAATCGAAGCTGCTGTAGAAGGCACCGCCGAGCCACTGGAACGCACCGTCGCCGTTCGAGGCGAGGCGCAGCTCCTCGGTGAGCTGGCTCGAGAAATCGGTCTCCTCTTGAGAGCCGCCGCCGGCTCCGTTCGGGGGATAGAAACTCGGGAGTCCGAGCAGCGACTGGATGGTTTCGGAAATGTCCTGCGTCTGCTCATCGTGTCGATTCCACTTCGATGTAGCGGAGGTGAGATCGGCGAAGTCGAAGTGGTACTTGATGGTGAGCGTGTAAAGGGTGAAGTTGTCCTCGAGCGGTTCGGCAATGTCGAACGGCTGGTAGTGGGCCTCGACGTTGCCCGGCGGATCGTCGATGGTAAACGGGCCGCCCGTGGAGATCTTCTGATGCATGATGCCGGGCTGGATGCTCAAGTTGTCGCCGAGCTTGAGCAGCAGGCTCACCCGGCCGCCCCAGAGCTCTTCCCAGTTGACGTCGGAGTAGCGCGCCTGAACGGGTGCGGTAAGCACATCGCCGCGCGTCGCGCCGCCGTTGGTCTCGAGGGGAAACGGGTTCAATACGATGCGGTCGATCCAGCCCGAGGTGTACTTGTAGGTCCCGACGAATCGGATCGCCGCGACATCCTGGGTGATCGGCAGGTTGAGCATGGTGCTGCCGCCGTAGTTGAATCCGCCGCCGTCGGTCCCCGATTCCGTGGTCTGCGCGGAAACCGCAACGGTATTGAGCTGCGGCGCATTGGTCACCAGCTTGATGGTGCCGCCCATGGAACCCGCGCCATAGAGAGTTCCCTGGGGTCCGCGCAGCACCTCGACGCGATTCAAGTCGTAGAGATCCGGATCGACGACCACCTTTCCCTGCGCGGCCTGCGCGGGTGCAGTGAGCGGCGCGTCGTCGATATAGAACCCCACGGTCGGCGAGAATCCGCCGGTCGCATCCAGTCCGCGCATCTCGAACTCGGTCTGTCCCGGGCCGCTCGTCTTCATGGAAACTCCGGGAGTCTCCTGCGCGATGTCGCGGAAATCCGAAAAGCCGCGTGCCTGGATCTCCGCTTCCGAGATGGCGACCATGCTGATCGGCGTCTTCTGGACGGTCGACTCGCGCTTCTCGGCCGTGACCACGATCTCTTCGAGCGCCGTCTCTTTGCCAGCCGTCTTCTGGTCGGTCTGCGCGGTCTGTGCGTGTGCCGCAAGCGCGGCCACGCCGAGAACGGCAGGCCACAGCGTTCGAGTACTCAAGGTAATCCCCGTCACGTCGATCTCTCCCGTGTTGGCCGGCTAGCGCCGGCGTCTGAGCGTCTGCGAGGGCTTCTCGCCGAAAATCCTCTGATAATTGCTGGCAAAGCGGCCCAGATGCGTGAACCCCCACCGCGCCGCGAGGCGGGTGACGTCGTCGCAATCCGTGCCCTCCAAGAGCTCCTTGCGGACCGCCTGCATCCGAATGGCTCGAAGACAGCTCTTCGGAGAGGAGCCCTTGAATCGCCGGAATCCTTCGTAGAGCGCGCGGCCGCTCACGCCGGTCACGCGCGTGAGGTCCGCGACCGTGATGTTCTCGCGTGCATTCGCGACCATGTATTGATAGGCCTTGACGACGTGCTTGGGGCAGGCCGGCCGGTCGGTCGCCTCGAGCGCATCGCGGTAGGAATGCTGCGCACCACAGAGGATCAACATGAGCAGCGTCTGCTCCAACTGGGAGCATACGAGTTTCGACTTGACCACGGCCTGGTTGTGCGCGAGCTCGTCGGCGAGGTGCCGGAGCATGCCGTAGAGGCTCGCGCCGAGACCCGTCGTGAGATCGAACACCACTGGAAACTCGAGAGGCCGGTCGATGGGCTGAAAGATGACGCTGCTCAAGAGCCCTTCGAGCGATTTGCGCTCGATCTTGAGCATGAGCTGCCGGCAATCGGCATTCCACGTCGTCGACACGGTCTGGCTCGGCGAGATGATCGCCGCGACGCCCGGCCTCAAATAGAATTGATGCCCAGCAGCACGGAGGGTGGCGCGGCCGGCGAGGGGAATATGCATCAGATAGAAGGTCTCGAACTCCCGCGGATGAATCTCGACCTCGGCGCCGTACTGAAGGGTATTGAGCGAGGTGTCGAGCAGGGGGGTGTGCGAATACCTGACGTCCAAGGCGGCGCCGCGGTCCCTTTGGAATAAGCGGTGCGAGCAATAGCGACGAGTCAGGATCTCGCGCGCTTCGTCCAGATCCGTGGTCGCCAGCCTGTGCTCTCTCAGCTGTACCACTTGGTCCATGGTTGGGCCTTCGTGTCGGGTTGCACGCCATGACGATATCACGCGCGCGTTTTGCCGGCTCGCCTGTTCGGAAAAAGCCTGCGGTTATCGGCTAGTGGCGTCGAGAAAACGGATAGTCGACTCGGGTCGAGTTCGAGAAACTAGCGCACGATGGCCCATACTCAAGCGCGGGCCCCACAGGAAAACGCCGGCCCTACGGGAGAATTGATGACGATCAGCACCGACGAGACCAGCGCCGCAATCGACGCCGAGTACGACCCGGAGCGGCGGGTCGGATCGAGGCAGCCGTTCCTCGACTGGTACGTCCGGGAAAGCGCCCTGGCACGCGCGCGGCTCGACTGCCGGCTGGACGTATCCTACGGAGCGACGCCGGCCGAGACGCTCGATCTGTTTCCCTCGAGCGCGCCCGGCTCGCCGGTGGTGATGTTCATACACGGCGGGTACTGGCGCGCGCTCGGCAGCAAAGAATTCAGTTTCGTCGCCGGCGGCCTGGTTCCGCACGGCATCACCGTGGCGGTGATGAACTATGCGCTTTGCCCGGCGGTAACGATCTCCGACATCACCCGGCAGAGCCATGCCGCGGTCGCGTGGCTGGCCGAGAACGCGTGGCAGTTCTCGGGGGATCCGACCAACCTGGTTGCCGCAGGCCACTCCGCCGGCGGACAGCAAGTGGGCATGCTCTTGTCGGGGGCCAGGCAGACCGCCCGCGCTGCCGGTGCGATCAAGGGCGGCATCGCGATCAGCGGCCTGTTCGATCTGCGGCCGCTGCAGCGCTCCTGGCTGCAGCCGACCCTCCAGTTGACGGACGAGTCAGCCGCGGCAGAGAGCCCGCTCCTCAGAATTCCCAAGCGCGCATCGCCGCTCCTGCTCTCGGTGGGCGGCGATGAGTCGAACGCCTTCCTGTCCCAATCGCGGGATTACCTCGCCGCCTGGCAAGCGGCGGGCCTCGTCGGCGAGTACGTCCCGCAGCCCGGGCGCAATCATTACGACGCGATTTACGGGCTCGCCGACCCGCAAAGCCCGCTCACCCGGTCCATCGTGGAATTCATCCGCCGTTGCGCGTGAGGCTACACCCAGGCCTGGATGGTGTAGTCGAATGGCGCCTGCGCGTTCATGAGGTCCACCCGCTGCAGCTCGATCTTGAAGTCGTCGCCGCGGACCAGCAGCGTGTGGCGGTAGGTGCCCGCGAAGCTGCGCGACGAGTCGCGGCGCAGCTCCTGCACCTGGAAGCGGGAGCGTACGCGGATCGCAGCCGGAGCCATCTCCTCGATCACGACGTTGCCGACGATGTGGTTGGTTTCCCATAGCGGCGCCTGCGACCAGGCGTTCGGGTGGGTGATGCGTCCCATGCGCACGCTCATGAGCGGCCGATCCTCGGCGAAGATCGACGGAGAATCGAGCCACTCGGTCTGCTCGGGACGCGCCGGCATCCAGTAGATCCCCTGCTCGGCGAACAGCTCGATGTACGCCTGCCAGTTCTTGGTATCGAGGAGCTCGGCTTGGTGAAACAAGAACTCCTCGACCTGCCGCTGCGGGTCGGCGTCCTTGCGCAACGCGCCGCGCTTGGGGTAAGCACGCGCCCGATAGCGCTCCCGGGGCGAATGATCGGGGGCGAGCGCTTCGGCACCGGTGCGGGCCTCTTGCTTGCCCGTGAAGATGACGACCTCTTCCAGCAGGCGTTTTTCCAATTGGTCGCTCATGATCGGACCTCGTCAGCCGCCGTCGTTCGACATGTACTTGGACCACGCGGCGAACTGGCTGCGCATCACCACTTCGGATGTTCCGCTGTTCGAGTAAGTGGTGTCGCCATCGCGGCTGTCGCGCCCGAAATTGCGGTGAAAGCTCACCCAGTCCCCGCCCTTCGATTCGAGGCCCCACTGCCCCTTGGCCCAGTTCTCGAGATCATCCGCATTGACCAGCGTCGCGGGCGAGTTCACGAGGTTGAAGTACCACAAGGAACGCCGGTAGATCGCCGGAGACACGCCTTTCAGGCGGAAGTGCCAGATCTCCGACAGGGTCTTGCCCGGCGAGATCGGGCGCAGGCAGCGCAGCTGCTGCAGTGACGATTGCACCGACAAATACGGGTAGATGAGCACGTGATGAATGCTGCGGCCGAGATACTGCTCCGCGCGCTCCGCGCCGTAGGCCTGGTACATGGCCTCTGTGTACTCCCGGGTGTCCGGATCCTCGGGCCGAAGACCCATGTAGCCTTTCAAGATGCCGTGACCCCGGGGGAAATTCACGGTCTGCACCGAGTCCCACTGCTCGAATGAGGATGCAAACGTCGAGAGGTAATGATAGTAGAGCGGCGGCTCCTTGCCCTCGTCCTTGAGCGCCCGCTCGACTTTGTTCGCGGCGACTCCGGTCGATTGATGCGTCACCGACGGGTGCAGGGCGTCGAGCTGGTTCTCCATGAAGAACTTCCAGTTCGATTGTTGCACCACGCGGTGGCAGACCGGGACGATCTCGACCTCGCCTTGCGGCGATCGGTCGCACATGTCGTCGAACGCGATGCGGGCTTCGCCCAGGAATTCCATGAGTGTCGGGCCCTCGCTCGCGAGGCTCGCGAACACGAAGCCGCGGTAGCTCTCGACCCGCGCGGCGCGCTTCATGGAGCAATCCGGGTTGGACGGGCTCATGCGCGTGCCCTCGTACCCTTGAGGCAGCGGCATCCCGCGGATCGTCCCGTCGAGGTGAAAACTCCAGGCATGGTACGAGCAGACGAACGCGGAGCCCGTGTTGCCTCTGCTTGCGCCGCAGAGCTCGACCCCGCGGTGCGGGCAGCGGTTGAAGAGCACGTGGATCGCGCCGCCGCGGCCTCTCACCATGATCATCGGCTGACGCCCGATCTGCACGGTGCAGTAGTCTCCCGGCGCCCGGATCTGGGATTCGTGGCCGCAATAGACCCAGACTTTTTCGAAGATCTGCTCGATCTCGCGGTCGAAAATCTCCTGATCCGTGTAAACGGTCC
>JBEKVP010000019.1:0-13770 GCA_049513935.1 Steroidobacteraceae bacterium | reverse complement strand
CGCCGCGCCATGGCGGCCCGCGAGATCGAATCTCGCGTGCTCCTCGCCCTTGGCCCGCTACGCGGAATCTGAGAGCGGGCGTGGTAACCTTGAGCGATGGGCTACCCGCTCAACAAGGATGAGGTCTCCGCGCGGCAGTCCCGATGGACGGCCGGGGCCGCCCTGTTGCTGGCGTTGTGCTGCTACGCGCGCTTCGCGGGGGCGACGGTTTATACCCTCGCACACCCCGACGATGCGATCTTCGGCGAGGACCAGAGCGTCGAGACGGTCTACGAGGACACGCTCTACGATCTCGCGCGCAAATACAGCCTGGGCTCGGAAGAGCTGATCCGCGTGAATCCCGGGATCGATCCCTGGATCCCCGGGGCGGGCAAGCAGATCGTCATACCCGGCCGCCACATCCTGCCGCCGGGTCCGCACGAAGGCATCGTGGTGAACCTGCCCGAGCATCGGCTTTACTACTATCCGAAGCCGAAGCGCGGCCAACCTCAGGAAGTGATCACGTATCCGGTCAGCATCGGCAAGATGGACTGGCGTACGCCGCTCGGCCTCACGCACGTCATCGCGAAGCAGAAGGATCCGACCTGGTATCCGCCCGAGTCGGTCCGAAAGGAGCACGCCGCCGCGGGCGATCCCTTGCCGGCCAGCGTACCGCCGGGGCCCGACAACCCGCTCGGCGCGTATGCCATGCGGCTCGCCGCCGGCAACGGGACCTACTTGATCCACGGCACGAACAATCCGATCGCGGTCGGTCTTCCCGTGACTCACGGCTGCATACGCATGTATCCCGACGATGTGGCCGCACTCTTCCCGCTGGTGCCGGTGGGCACGCCGGTGCGGCTCATCAACGTGCCGATCAAGGTCGCCTGGGTCGACGGCGAGCTGTTGCTCGAGGCCCATCCACCGGTCGATGCCGAGGGACAGAGCTTCGAGCCCGACCTCGATCAATTCTCGGATCTGCTGCGCGCCGCGGTGGGGGACACCACGGTCGCCATCCATTGGGACTACGCTCGCGAGGTGCTGCAGAAGGCAGACGGCGTCATCGCGACAGTGGGCTTGGAGGCCGATGCCTCGGCGCTCGATATGGAGTCCGATGGATCTAAGGCCTCACCGCCGGATGCAGTCGCGCCGGCGGATCAGCCCGCCGCGCAGCCCAGCGCTGCCGCACAGCCCGCCATCACGGTGCAATCGGCCGCCGCCGCGCAATCGGACGCAACCTCGGGACATTGAGCCGCTGATTCGGGCCGGACGGATTGGGCGGGGCTCAAGCGTGATGCACCGCACGACCGATAGCGCGGCTCACGCAGTCGGCGCCCGCCGATCCGATGCGCGCGAGCTCGGCGGCCCGGGCGGGATGGCGGCCGAGCGGGGAGGCACCGCTCGCCACCGCGAACACCGTGTCGCCGTCGAACGGGGTGTGCGCAGGCCGCACGGCGCGCGCAATGCCGTCGTGAGCCATCATGGCGACCCGTTTGCATTCCGCGGTCGACAGATCGGCGGTGCACGCGACCACACCTAAAGTGGTGTTGGCACCCGCTTGCAGGCGCCCGATCTCCGCGAGGCGCGACCCTTCGGGCGAGGGATCGCTCAAGTCCATGCCGGCGCCGGGCGGCGTGGCGCCGCCGAATTCGCCGTCGAGCTCGAATGCCCACGCCCACAGGGTCTTGCCGTCCGGCATGAACGCGGAGCCGACGGAGTTGAGCGCGACCAGCGCACCCACGACGAGCCCCGCGCCGAGATCGAGAGAGGCGGATCCGATGCCGCCTTTGACGAGTCCCGCCATCGCCCCGCGGCCCGCGCCGTGCGAGCCCAGATCGAACTCCGTGCGCGCCGAGCTCAGGGCGCGAATTCCGAGCTCGCGATACGGAGGCGTGCGGCCCCAGTCCTTGTTGGCGCCGTTGCCGAGATCGTGCAGTACCGCGGCGGGGACGATGGGAATGGCGAGCGAATCGCGCTTGAGGTGCAGCCCGACGCCGCGGCAAGAGAGCGCCGAGGCGACCCCATCGGCCGCGGCCAAGCCGAATACGGAGCCGCCGGCGAGCACGATCGCGTGGGCTCGGCCGACCAAGTTCTCAGCCGCCAACGTTTCGCTTTCGCGCACGCCCGGTCCGCCGCCGCGCACATCGACACCGGCCGCCCAGTCGGCGCCGCAAAGGAGCACGGTAACGCCGGTCCCGGCCGCCTCGTCGGTTGCATGTCCGACCTTAAGACCGGCGACATCGGTGATGAGGTTCTTCGTTCCGGGTCGCGGCACGCGCTGTCCTTAGGAGATGGGCTCCCGCGACTGGCCCGCAATCACCGCCAAGCCCTGCAGCACCAGATCCGGCACGATCTCGCCGCGCATCCTCATCGTGCCCGTGATCATGCCGGCGTCGCCGCCCGTGATGAACAGCTTCGGCTTGACCCCCGTGCTCTGCTCGATGATCTCCGCGGCCCGATCCGCCATACCCGCCAGCGCGAACACCGCGCCGCGCGATACCGCCCCGATCGTGTTGTTGGCCAACACGCCGGCGAGCGACGGGGTGCTGTGCTCTGCCGCCTTGGCGATGTCGCTCGTCTTACTCATCAGGGCCTCGCGCATCATGTGAATGCCGGGAACGATCAACCCGCCCAAGTGATGGCCTCCGGCGTCGACGCTGTCCACCTTCACCGCCGTGCCGGCATCGACCACGCACAGCGGCGAGCGCGTCTTGGTCCAGGCGCCGATCAACCCCAACCAACGGTCGGCGCCGAGCAGTTTCGGGTCGAGATAGCCGTTGATGAGGCCGTGAAACTCGGGGGCGGCGGTGACGAACTCCACGCCGACGCCGAACACCTTCTTGGACAGACGGACCAGCGTTTTCGCCATGACCGGCCCGGCGACATTCGATACCAGTACGCGCGAGGGCCTCTGGCCCGACTCGAACAGTGCCGCCGTCCACATGCCGGGCTTCGCATCGCGATGCACGACGGCCTGTTGATCGGACAGGCCGGTGCTCGTCAGCCAGGCCCATTTGAGGCGCGTATTGCCCACGTCGATGACCAGAATCATGAAAAAACGCTACCCCCGAGGGCGCCGCCGACCGCCGATAAAGCGGGCAAGGATAACATCGTCGGGTGACTGCTACCCCAGAATGCTCAGGTCGGAGCGGAAGCCGCCGCCGGAGCGTCCGGGGTCAGGCCCGAAACGACCTGCAGCAGCGCTCTCGACATCCGCTCGTCGATCTCGGCGGCGTGCGGCAAATGCACGGGGTAGCGCACGAGCGCATCCACCCCCTTGGCGGAATAGCTCAATTGAACGGTCGGCTCCGCCGCCCCGCCGGCGCTCGACATCATGGTTCGCTGCAGTTCGCGCGTCTGGCGCTCGATCTCCTCGCGGTAGTCCGCGAGCGCTTCGTTCGCGGCGGCGAGGAGCTTTTGCTTCGTCGAGGCGTAATCCAAACCGGCCGGTAGGCTCAACGTTATGTCGTGCCAGCCGAAGTTCACTCCCGGGATCTGCTTGAACAGGCCGCTCGATACTTGAAACGCGACGCTGTTGGGAAATGCGACGACCCGTCCGGTCGGGCCGGAGGAGCCGTGGCCGGCAAGCTCCATCAAGTACATGCGCACCAGACCGATCTCGATGATCTGGCCGTTGACCTCGCCGATCTGGACGCGATCGCCGATGCGGATACCGTACTTTCCGATCAGAAAGAAATAGCCGACGATGGACACGAGCACGCTCTGCATGGCGACCGCCACGCCCGCGGTGATCAATCCGGCGAACGTCGCCACCGAGGAGAGCTCGCTGGCGAAGGTGAATCCGATGATGACGACCACTAAAGTCCACAGGGCGATTCGGCGCACCAGCAAGAGCTGATAGCGCCGCCGCGTGTCCTGCACGTATTTGAGCACGGCGCGGTGCCACAGCCTGCCGACCGCGAACACCAAGCCCAGTATCAGCAGCAAGACTCCCGCGCGGATGCCCAGCGACCTCAACGCATCGCCGTACTGAGTGTGGATGGCGTCGTGCCAGTTCTTCAGGCTGTGGCGGTACTGGTCGAGAAGCGGGCCCTGCTTGCTCAAGGGAACGAGGAACGGCGATGCCTGCTTGAACTCGCCGGCGATCGCGTCGAGCTGTTGGCGCAGCGTCGCGAGCGTCGCGCTGTCGGCCGAGTCCGCTTGCGCCATGAGCGCGTCGCCGCGTGCGGAGAGCGCGCGCAACTGATCCACGAGCCGTGCGCGGATCTGCCCCAGATAGGTTTCGAGAGCCTGGGTACGCCCGTCGACCGCATCCACGGCGCTCATCTTCTCGGACAGCCTGAACACGTCGGCGGCCACGTCCCAGACCCCGAAGCGCGACGCCGCAGGACTTTCGGCGGCGGCGGCGGGCAGCAGATTGGCAATGGACGCGGCTGGCGCATGCTGCGCAGCCGGGGTGGCCGCGGGCGCGGTGGTCGTGGTGGGCAATGCCACCGCCATTGCGTCGATTTGCGATCGTAAGGCGCCCGCAGTTCCGCCGCCGTCCTCGCTCGCGACGCCGGCGATATTGGCCACGATATCTTTCCTGACGTTGATGAGGGCGAGCTCGCCGCCGAGCTCGGCGAGCTTCGCTTGCAGCGCTGCCTGGGCCTTGCGGGGCGCGGCGGCGAGTGTCTGCCGCGTCGAGTCGATCTCGCCCTGAATCAAGAGGGCTTGCTGGTCGAGCTTGTGTTGCCGCTCGACCAGACCCGGCGCGGAAGCGGAGTCCGCCGGCTGCGCGGCGGCCGATGCGCCCACGGCGATGAGGTCCGCGCCGGCGCGCGCGACGTCGAAGGCGAGCGCCACCACTTGGTTCGCGATCTGCCGATTCTCGGACAGTATCAACAGGTCGCTCGGCTCGTTGGCGATCTTGAGCTGTGTACCGAGCGTCCGGTACCAGTCCACGGTCTCGTCGAGCATCTGGATGATCTCGGGCCCGCTCAACGGCGCAGCGAGGCTGGCGCTCGGAGCCGCCGGCGCAGGTTGCACCGGCGCGGATGCCACCGGCGCAGGTTTCACCGGCGCAGGTTGCACCGGCGTCGCGGCTCCGCTCAATCCGGCGAGCGCGCACACACCAAGCAATGTCGGGGCGAAGAAGCGGATCGATCGATGACACGGCACGAGCGGATCGTACCGCAATTCACAGGCCTGAAAATCGGCGCGTGGCTCGTGCGCGCATCGCGAACCGTGCAAGTTTTTCAATTTCGCGGCATGCTTCGCGCTTGCGCGCGCGAAGGCGCGCCGGTCAGCAGATGTTTCAAGGGGATTATGATGAAGTTCAGTGGCGGCCTTTTGTTGTGTTCCTCGCTCCTGTGTGCAACGGCCGCGGTCTCGATCTCGGCGGCGCAGCCGAGTTCCACTTCGAGTGCTTCGGAAGCCAAGGTCAAGGAGACCGAGGAGCCGAGCGAATCGCCGCGTTTCTTGCGCGACGACCGCCAGGTGACCCAAGGCTCCGTGACCATCGGCGGCAAGCCCGTCGCCTATCAGGCCGAGGCGGGCGTGCTGGTGATCCATCTCAAGGATCCTTTGGACGACGACCCGCCGCCGCCGCGCGATGACCACAGCGGCCCGCCGCCGCCGCAGCCCCCCGAGGCGAGCATGTCTTACGTCGCATACTTCCGCGGCGACAAGGAGGACTCGCGCCGGCCCGTCACGTTCCTGTTCAACGGCGGCCCGGGATCATCGACCGTCTGGCTGCACATGGGCGCGTTCGGACCAAAGCGCGTCCGGACCTTCGACGACACGCACAGCCCCGCCGCGCCCTACCGCGTGATCGACAACGAGTACAGTCTGATCGACGTCAGCGACTTGGTGTTTGTCGATGCGCCGGGCACCGGGTTCGGGCACTTGCGCGGCGCGGACAAGGAGAAGGCCTTCTACGGCGTCGACCAGGACGCCCATGCGTTCGCCAACTTCATCGTTGAATTCCTGTCGCGTCACAGGCGATGGAACTCGCCCAAGTATCTGTTCGGCGAGAGTTACGGGACGACCCGTGCCGCGGCGCTCGCGCGCGTTCTCGAGAACGACAAGGAGCTGGACTTGAACGGCGTGATCCTGCTCTCCCAGGTTTTGAATTTCGACGACGGCGCCGACGCGCCGCAGTTCAATCCCGGCGTCGATCTGCCGTACATGCTCGCGCTCCCCACCTACACGGCGACGGCGTGGTACCACCACAAGCTGCCCGGGCAGCCCGCGGCGCTCGAACCGTTGCTGCGCGAGGTCGAGGCCTTCGCGCTCGGCGATTATGCGCAGGCGCTCGCCGCCGGCTCGACGCTCAGCGCAGAGCGCAAGTCCGCGATCGCGGCCAAATTGCAGGCCTACACCGGTCTGCCGGCGGACTACATCGAGCGCGCGAATCTGCGGGTCAATGGAGGCGAGTTCGAGAAGACGCTGCTCGGCGCCGAGATCACGACCGGGCGGCTGGACACACGCTTTTCCGGTCCCACGCTCGACCCGATGAGCAAGGAGGCGGAATACGATCCCCAATCGGCGGCGATCTCCTCGGCCTACGTTTCCGCTTTCAACGACTACGTGCGCGGCGTGCTCAAATTCGGCGACCGGCTGACGTACAAGCCGGACATCGACGTCGACAAGATCTGGGACTTCACGCATCAGCCGCCCGGCGCCACTCAGAAGCTGCCCGGCACACCCAACGTCATGCCGGATCTCGCGGTGGCGATGAAGCAGAACCCGAGGCTCAAGGTACAGCTGAACGGCGGCTACTACGATCTGGCGACGCCGTACTTCGCGGCGGTGTTCGAGCTGCGGCAGCTGCCGATCGCAAGCTCTCTGCAGGACAACATCGAGATGCATTTCTACACCTCGGGTCACATGGTGTACGCGCACGAGCCGGACCTCAAGGCGCTGCACGCGAACGTCGCCGCGTTCATCGAGAAGACCGAGAGCGGCATGGCTGGGCAATCGCCGTGAGCTCTCGCGCGGCGGCGAATCTCAAGGCGGCTATTGTCGATGTGCCGGACTTTCCCCGACCGGGGATATTGTTCCGCGACATCGTGCCCCTTCTGCGCACGCATTTTGCGGCCACCATCGAGGCGCTCGGCTGCTTGCTGACGGAGGCAGAGTGGCGAAGCATCGACGCCCTTGCCGGGATCGAGTCGCGCGGCTTCATCCTCGGCGCCGCGCTTGCGCTCGAGCGGTCGAAGGGATTCGTCCCGGTGCGCAAGCAGGGCAAGTTGCCGCCCCCGGTGGTCGATATCGGGTACCAACTCGAGTACGGCTCGGGTGTGCTCGAGATGCAGCGCGGCGGCGGGCGCGTCGTGCTGATCGACGACGTACTCGCCACCGGCGGCACGATGACGGCCGCGGCGGAGCTCTGTGTGCGCGCTGGCTACGAAGTGTCGGCGATCGCAACGTTGATCGACCTGAATCTCGTCGTCGGCTACCGCTGGCGGGATCTGACGCTGCGCACCGTCATCAGCTACTGACCCTATGTCCGCATACCTTAGGACGCTCGTGGTCATGGCGCTGCCGCAGGAATCCGCCGGCGTGTTCGACGCAGCCGCCGTTCCGGTGCTCTATTGCGGAGTCGGCAAGGTCAATGCCGCCATCGCGCTCACGCGCGAGCTGCGCCGCTACGCCCACGCGGCGCAGCCACCGCCGCTCGTGCTCAACTTCGGCTCCGCCGGCAGCCGGGTTCACGCGACGGGCTCGTTGGTGGCGTGCCACGAATTCGCGCAGCGGGACATGGACGTGAGCGGCCTCGGATTCGCGCTCGGCGTCACGCCGTACGACGAGGCGCCGGCCGTGCTCACATTCGAGCCGCGTTTCGCGCACTTGACGGCGGCGGTCTGCGGCAGCGGCGATTCGTTTGCCACCGGAGCCTCTGCGGCCGACTGGGCAGTGGTGGATATGGAAGCGTACGCGCTCGCCAAGGTGTGCTGGCTCGAAAACGCGCCGTTCGCGTGCGCCAAATACGTAACCGATGGGGCCGATCACGCGGCGGCCGATCACTGGCGCAGCAACGTGCACAAGGCCGCCCTAGATTTCCTCGCTCTTTATCGCCGCGTGGAGCAGGACGCGGGCTAGCGGCGGAACGCGGGCTAGCGGCGGAACGCGGGCTAGCGGCGCTAGTATCCCGCTCGATGCAGCAGCTCGACCGCCACGGCCGCGAGCAGGCAATAGACTCCAAAGAGGTGCCACCGTCCACTCTCGAGCCATCGGCTCAGCCATCGGAGCGCGCCGAGACCGGCGACGAAGGCGAGCGCCGCGCCGAGCAGGCAGAGTAGCGCAATCGATGACAGGGTGCCGTGCGCGGCCGGCGCATGCATCAGCCGCATGACCTCGCGAATCACCACGGGCGGCGTGAGGACCACGGCGAGCGCAAAGCTGAATCGCTCGGCGCGGGGCTTCTCGACCCCGAGTAGCATGCCGGTCGATATGGTTGCACCGGACCGCGAGAATCCGCGGAAAGGCAGGCAGAACCCCTGCACCATGCCGATGAGCCCGGCATTGCGCACGCTGAGCTCGTCCGCCGTGGGCGCGGCGCCGTCCCTCGCCCCCCGCCCGCGAAGCCCCGCGACCAGTATAAGAATTCCCGCCGCAGCGAGTGCGGGCGCGATGAATTCCAAGTGGCTGAATAGATCCTCGATCTCGGAGTGCGGCAGGCCACGCAGCGCCGTCTTCTCGATCAGCTTGATCAAGATCTCGCCGACGATCGCCGTGATCGCGGTGGCGAGGATCAGCCGTACGGCGATCGCCTTGAAGGCCGCCACGCTCGAGAAATACGCGTCGCGCCACTGTCGCCAGAAATAAACGATGACGGCGAACATCGTCCCCGTATGCAGCATGACCAGCAGCAAGGTCATGGGCGGTGAGGACGGGTCGAGTCCGAGGAGTTTCTCCGCAACTACGACATGAGCCGAGCTCGAGACCGGAAGGAGCTCCGCTAGGCCTTGCACGACCGCGAGAATGACGACATCGAGAAGCGACATCGGTGAATCATAACCGAGACGATTTTGTTCAAGGCAAAAAATACGCGCGGCGGCGGGCGTCAAACCCGCGCGCGCGGCAGCGCCGCTAAGGGAGTGCGTCCAGCCGCTGCCAGGTCTGCGTTCGTCCGAGCAGCGATATGCCGATGAAGCCGCGAACGACGAGGTGCGTGCCGCTCTCATCGACGTGAAGTTTGCAGCGGTACACCGAGCCGTTCTCCGGATCGAGTATGTCTCCGCCGCTGTACTCCCCGTCCGCAGGCTTCATGTTGCGGATGATGAGCAGGCCGATGATCGGCTGGTTCTTGCGCTCATCGGTGCATACCCCGCAAACGCGAGTCTCCGCGCCGGGGGTAAAGCTACGCTCGATGCGCCCGAAGAGCTTGCCGTTCTCCTCGTAGACGCGCACGATCGCGCGGGCGCTGCCGGTTCTGTCGTCGAAAGTTTTCCACAGGCCGATCGGCGAGCTCCCGTCCGCGGCGTAGACGGCGGCGCCATGCAGCGCGGCCGCCGACAGGATCGCCAGGCACGCAGATCGAAGCGATGATTTCATGGCGCAGATCCTCGGCGGCTGACAAAATCGGCACCATGCATCCTATCACCGTCAGGCCGGCAACGACGGCGGACCTCCCCGCCCTCGAGCGGTTTCAGGAGGGTGTCGTGAGTGCCGAGCGGCCGAACGATGCATGAGGATTCGCCGGACGAGAGTGCGATGCTCGCGCTCAACGATGCGCACCGCGCGGAGACGTCGGCGCTCGAGGCACCGATGCTGCATGCGCTCATCTCGCAAGCCTTGCACGTCGGGTTGCGCAATCGGGGACGCGATGCGTTTTTGATCGCGCTCGATCAGGACGCCTTGTCGGCGAGCCCGAATTTTCAGTGGTTCAAGAACCGCTATCGGCGTTTCGTGTACGTCGATCGCGTGATCGTCGCGCCGGCCAAGCGCGGCCGCGGGGTGGCACGCGGCCTGTACGAGGAGCTCTTCGCCGCCGCCGCGCATGCGGGTCACTCGCTGGTGGGTTGCGAGGTGAACGTCGAGCCCCCCAATCCGGTCTCGGACGCCTTTCACGAGGCGCTCGGCTTCTCCGAGGTCGGCCGCGCCGCCATCCACGACGGCGCGAAGCTCGTACGCTATCTCGTCAGGATGATCTGACCGGCCGCCGCGCCGTCAGCGGCGTGCCGAATAGAAGTAGTAGTCGGCGGAATACGCCACCCGCGTCCGTTGACCTACATGGGCTGAGTCGCACCCGGTCCGCGGCGGCAGGCCGCCCACGGTGTTCAACCGCTGGATGAACTGAACCTTGGCGAACATGCCCTTGCCCGCGGTCGATTTCGCGTGCAGCAGCAGCCAGGGAACGGCGCTCGGCACTGGGCCCGGGTCGTGGGCCACGGCCTCACCGACGACCTTGCTGCCGTCATTCGCCTCCCAGGTGGGCCCCTCGTAGTGCCGGCCGACATCCTTGCCCGAGCCGTCCGCCAGGTCCGCCGCCGGTCCCTGAAGCGTCCAGGCGAATTGCGAAGCGCCTTGCGGGCCCGGCCGACACTCGTAAATCTGCACACCCGAGCCATGCAGCATGCGGGTCAAGACCGCCGCACCCGGCACCTCGAGCGCCGCGGGAACGTTCGACGGCGGAATGGCCTTATGACTCGCACAGCCCGTGAGAATCAGCGCGAAGGATGCGATCACGCAACCCGGTCTCTCGAGGACACCGATCATGCGCTCACCCGCCGGTCGAGCCGGGCTTTCTGCGCCAAGTCGGAGCTGCGCCACAGGTACAGGGCCAGTAACGGTTCTTCGCCGGTGCGCATGGCGTGGGGCTCCTCGCTCAGATGATGGATCAGCGTGCCCGGCGCGTGTTCCCGCCAGACAGCATCGCCTTGTTGCCAGGCAGCCGTGCCGCTCAACGGCACGTAGATCTCCTCGGCCTCGTGGCGATGATGAGGGTATAGCGTGCCGGGGCCGAGCACCACCACTCCGCAGGAGATCTGTGCGCTGGTTCTTTTCGGCTGGCGCATCGCAGCCGCGCGGAGCAGTTCGGTCCAGCCGTAATTCTGCAGGAACGCCGCATCGACTTCGTCCCGAGTGTAGCTTTGCCGCCAGGCGAGCGACGGTGCGGCCCGGCACAGCGCGCTGACGAACGCGCCGCCAAAGCTCGCGCCATCCGCGGCGATGCGCGGCAGCCAGCGCAGAACCGGCAGCGCGGGCGCCGCCGAGGAGGGCGCCGCCGAGGAGGGTGCCGCCGAGGAGGGTGCCGCCGAGGAGGGTGCCGGCGCGACCGGCTCCGGCCGGCGCACCGGCAGCTCCGAAGCGGAAGGCCAGTCGGCGAGAAACCGCGCGAGCACGGGAGCACTCAAGCGGTCGAGCGCGCCGCGCGCCAGCGCCGCCAGACAGTCATCGCGTTCGCTCGCGTTCATGCACGGCCCACGAGGTGGATTTCGCCGAATTATACCCGTAGAGTTTCGCGGCGCCTGCGCACGTGCGCGCGGCGCCTTCGCTCGTGAGGGTTCCTTGAAGTCCAATGTCTCGTTGACGGAAGGTTCGATTCCGCGCGCCTTGCTGGTTTTTTCGATCCCGATCCTCCTCGGCAACCTGTTGCAATCCGTCAACGGTTCGGTCAACGCGATCTGGGTCGGAAAATATCTGGGCGAAGCGGCCTTCGCCGCGGCGGGCAACGCCAATGTGGTGATGTTCCTGCTGTTCGGCGTGATGTTCGGCTTCTCCATGGCCTCCACCATCATGGTCGCGCAGTGTGTCGGGGCAAAGGACATCGTCGAGGCGAAGCGTGTCGTCGGCACCGCCGCGGTGTTCTTCTTGGGCGTGTCGCTGCTCATGAGCTTCACGGGATTTGCGCTGGCCCACCGCCTGCTCGCGCGCTTGGGAACACCGCCCGACGCGCTGCCGCTCGCGCTCGCGTACATGCGGATCATCTTCCTGGCGTTGCCGTTCATGGGCGGCCTGTTCTTCGTGATGGCGGTGCTGCGCGGCGCCGGGGATTCGCGCACGCCGTTCCGCTTTCTCCTGATGTCGGTGGTGCTCGACATTCTGCTGAATCCCTTGCTGATCTTCGGCTGGGGCCCGGTTCCGCGCCTGGGGATAGCCGGCTCCGCGACCGCCACATTGATCGCGCAGGGCGCAAGTTTCACGGCGCTGGTGATGCGCCTCTATCGAATCGATCATTTTCTGTGCATCCGCCGCGGCGAGCTGCGCCTGTTCGTCGTCGATTGGTCGCTCGTGCGCGTACTGGTGACCCGGGGCATCCCGATGGGGCTGCAAATGTTCGTCGTCTCCTCGAGCATGATCGCGCTCATCTCCTTGGTGAACCGTTTCGGCTCGGAGGAGACCGCGGCGTTCAACGCGGCGATGCAGCTCTGGAACTACGTGCAAATGCCGGCGCTCGCGATCGCCGCCGCCGTATCCTCCATGGCCGCGCAAAACGTGGGCGCAGGGCGCTGGGACCGCGTGAGCCGCGTGGCGATGACCGGCGTCGCCTTCAACTTCGCGAGCGCCGGCGTACTGATCGGCGCCCTCTATCTGCTGATGCGCGGCGCGCTCGGATTGTTTCTGCCGGCGAGCGGCGCGGCGATCGCGCTCGCCGAACATCTCAACGCCGTCGTCCTGTGGTCTTATGCGTTCTTCGGCATGTCGATGGTGCTCTTCGGCGTGGTGCGCGCCACCGGGGCCGTCATGGCGCCGCTCATCATGCTCGCGATCTCGCTGTGGGGAGTTCGGGTTCCGTTCGCGTACCTCATGCTCGCGCGCTGGGGCGCGGATGCGATCTGGTGGAGCTTTCCGCTCGCCTCGCTGGTTTCGCTGACGATGTCCGTCAGTTATTACCGCTTCGGCGGATGGCGCAGAGTGAGCCTCGGGCTCGTGCGGACCACGCCGGTGCCCGGCGTGTGAGTCCTCGGCGCGAAACCAAGATCGGCGAGCTGCGCCCGCTGGTCGTGCGCTGCGGGGCGTTCGGAGATATGGTATTGCTCACCGCGCTGATCCGCCCCTTGCACGCGCGCTTCGGGCGCCCGGTGGACATCGTGACTTCCGGGCCTTGGAGCGAACCGCTGCTCGCCGGTCAGCCGGGCGTCGGCGACATTCTCAGCGTGCGCAGCCGCAAGACCCCCTACTGGCTCGCGCCCGATCAGCGGCGCCTGGTGCGCCGCTTGGCCGCGCGGACCGTGGGGCCCACCTGGTTTTGCGACGGCAACGATGCCGAGCTTCCGATGCTCCGGCGTGCGCGCATCCCGCAGGAGTATATCGTCGACGTCAAGGATCACCCGCGGCTCCCCGAAGAGCACGCCACCGAGCAATGGCGTCGCCTGGCCCGCGTGATGCCGCCCGCGATCGACCCACCGCCGGAGAGCGCAGCGCCCGGCGCGATCGAGACGGGTTGCTATTTGTCGGTGAGCGGAGCGCAGCGGGCCGACCTCGATGCGTGGCTCAAGGCGCGCGATCTGTACGAGGCACCGCTCCTTGTCGTCCAGGCAGGCAACAAGCGGACCATGCGACGCGGGCTGCGCCGGCTCGCGGTGAATCACAAGTACTGGCCGAACGATCGGTGGGCCGCGGTGATCCGATTCTTACGCGAGAAGTGTCCGCTCCATCGCATCGTGCTGTCGGGCACCGGGCCTGAATATCAGCTCAATCAGGAGCTGATCGCAGCCGCCGGTGTCGGCGGCCTCGCCAACGCGGCGGACGATCTGCCGATTCCGCGCCTGGTCGCGCTGCTCGAGCGCGCCGCGGGACTCGTCACCGTCGATTCCGGACCGGCGCATGCGGCGGCGGCGGTTGGTTGCCCGCAGGTGGTGTTGTTCGGTAAGGCTTCGCCGTCGCTGTACCGTCCCTGGG